>NZ_JBJZOJ010000005.1:0-152005 GCF_047200655.1 Streptomyces sp. MS06 | reverse complement strand
CCAGTGCGGGTCGTTCTCGTCGCTGTCGATGCCGCAGGCGCCCTGCCCGGGGTCGTTGGAGTCCGTATCGGAGATCTTTGACGGGTCGCAGAAGTTCGACGTGTCGCAGAACAGGTCGACCGGCGGCTTGGCCGTGGTGCGGTAGGAGGTGGAGTTCCACCAGGCGGGGCGGTAGCCGGCCTGGAAGTCACCGGGGGCGAACATCGCCGAGATGGGGCGAGCGGCCCAGCCGATGACCTTCTCCTCGTAGGGCCAGTCCTGCGGGTGTGCGGCGTCGCTGTAGTCGTCGCCACCGCTGGAACTCTCCAGGAACGGGTTTCGGCTCGCATCCCACAGCGGGTTGGCCGGGTTGTTCGTCCAGCCCACGCCCCAGTGGCCATGAGAGTCCGCCGTAGGGTAGAAGCCGGAGTTGTAGGCCCACAGGGCGATGAACCAGTTCTCGATCCACCGCGGGTTGCCGCCGTTGATCTTCATCCCGGCGTTGTAGGTCTGGTTCCACTTGTCCGAGAGGATGCGCACACCGGCCGCGATGTTCGCCGTGTAATCCAGGGCGAGGGCCTCCTGCGCGGTCGTCGACAGGGCGGTCTCGCCGGGCTTGGTCTTGCCCGCCAGGCGCATGCCGTCGGTGGCCTGGGTGATGCCGTAGCCACAGTCGGCGTCGGCCCAGTTGATCCGCCACGGGTCGAGCTGGTCACCGGAGGCGGAGTAGTCCACGCCGTAGTAGTTGCCGATGAGGCTGTTCGCGGTCACCCCGGGCACAGCGAAGCGGGTCGCCTGCCACATGTTGGACTCCTGAGCCGTGATGCCGAGCATCACCTGCGCCGGGATGTGCCACTTGTCGGTCACATCCGGGTCCTCATTGTCGAGGGTCCCATTCGGATCACCGGCCAGCACAGGCGCGGGGAACAGCCCCTGCGGCTGATACCCGACCATCCCCGTGTTCTTCCAGTTCGGGGAGCGGTAGAAGTTCAGCTCGCCGACCACGGCCTGGTCCACGGCCCACTCGACCTGACGCGGAGTGGGCTGGAACGCCTGCTTCGTCACGTCGTTGCGGGCCACGGCGCAATACCGCTCGCTGGTGCTTTCACTAGGGTCGTTCGGGGTGGCGGTGAGTAGCTGGCTGCCCAGCGTCTGCGTGGACAGGCCGCCGTCGTCCTTCTTCGCAGTGTCCTGGCCCGACGAGTCCGGGCCCGAGGTGACCGGCCCTCCGTCAGGCAGCGACGGGGACGTCGCCAGGCCCTGCGCCGTCGTTTTCGCCGACCCGATCCGGTGCGTGCCCGGCGTCAGGTCCAGCGAGGTCTTCCTGCCCGAGTCCAGCATGCGCAACGTGACGCGCGCCGGGCGCGCCTTGGCGGCGTCTTGGGGGTTGACCAGCGTGGTCTTCCCGTCCGCCCAGTTCGTGGTGACAGCGGCGCGCCCGTGGCTGGAGATGCGGGCGCCCTTGGCCAGACCGCCGGGGTCCTTTACCCGCCCGGGCAGCTTCTTTGCCGTGGCCTTGCCCGTGATGAACACATCCCCAGCGGCCGAGGAGGTCAGGCTCCACTCGGTGAGCTTGCCCGAGGCCACGACGGGAGCCTTGGTCTCGTTGCCCTTCCTGACCTCGGTGCCGGTCAGGTACTTGGCCCAACTGGCCGGCTTCGCAGCCTTCTTCTTGTCCTCCTCGCGGTCGATGAACGTGATGCCGCCGTCCGCGTCGGTGTTGATCTGGAACGGCACGGCGGAGGTGCGCGCCAGTACCTTCTCCTTCTTCCCGCGGATCTTCACCAGCTCGGCGCCGTGCGCGGCCACGAGGCCGTCGCGCACGGGAACGGCCGAGGTGACCTGGCCCGGCAGCACCGATGCTTCGACCTGCTTGCCCGAGGACGCGTCCACCTGCACCAGACGGGTCTGCTGTTCCTTGTCCCCGTCGTAGGTGAGCTGGCTGAACACCACGATGTCGCCCTGGCCGCAGCCCGGCGAGAAGTATGCCAGTGAGGCGGAGAACGGCAGCTTGGCAACGGCGCCGGTGTCCAGGTTGACGATGGCGGTGAACGCGCCACGCACCATCAGTTCGGGCTTGTTGGTGAACATGCGTGGTGCGTACGCGACCGCCGCGTACTTCCCCGAGCCGGTGACACAGTGGTTGCCGATCCAGGTGTCCGAGGCGAAGCCGTCCTCGAAGAGGGTCGCAGCGGTCTGCAGCTGGTAGCCGTCCTTCTCCCGTGCGGTCAGCACATGGAGTCCGCTGCCGTCCCCGGTCACCGTCACCGCACGGTCCGCGGACTTGTTGTAGTCATTGCCCAGCAGCGCGGAGCGCTTCCCGGACGGCACGGCGGACGGCTTCGGCTTGACCTTCTTGTCGTCTGGCTGCCGCCACGCCTGGCTGGGGCTCTTCGGTGGCTTGGGTTCTGACGCCTGCGCGGGCAGGTTGAACGGTATTGCCATCACGCCGGCCAGGGCCAGCAGGATGGGCACACGTAGGCGCCTGGACGGGTTTTTCATGTATCCCTTTGGTCGATGGGATGGAAGGTCCGGCCGGCGGAAGCGGCGGACCGCTGCCTCCGCGAACGGTGTCGGGGAAGTGCGTGCTCGCAACCACCCCGAATCGACTCCGCTGCGCGGGACCGGGGTACCGACGGGAAGAGCGCTGCGAGACGACGGACGGATGTACGTGCACGTCCTGCACGTCTCACCGGGGCGTTTCCCCGGGTTCTGTCGTGAGGGCCTGACCCCCGTCCGCTCGCACGGCAGGACGTGTCACCGCGCGGCCCGAGGAAGGGCCGCGCGGTGACACGAGACCAGCGATAATGCGAGGGGCAGCTCAGTCGCAGAGCGTTGCGCTGGTGACGCGGTCGATGATGGCCCTGCCGCTGGAGTTCCACATGAGCGCGGTGACCATGGAGCACTCGACGTAGTTGCCGTTCTTGCTCTCGTACTTCACAGGCCCCGCGTACTGGCTGAAGTACCCCTCGTCGACCTTGCACTTGGCGCCGGTCTTATTGGGGCACAGCTTGAGCTTCATGTGCTTCGCGCCGCTGGTGTTGTTGTCGAACAGGGCGCAGACCCCGCCGACGGAGCCGAACTTCTCGTACGTGAAGAGGGTGCCGTAGCGGCGTGAGTCCGGAAGCCGCTCGGCGTACTCCAATTCGTAGCCGCTGCCGCACAGGCTGGCCGTGGCACTGACCGCTGCAGGGTCGGCCTGGGCGATGGCGCGGGTCTGGGGGTCCTTGGCTCCCTTTTCGGACAGCAGGACGCTGGTACCGACGATGCGGTGGTTGAGGTGCGGGGCGTCCTGTGCGACCGCCTGCGGGGAGAGCAGACCGGCGGCTATGAGAGGCGCGCCGACTGCGGCGGCGCGGATGGCGTTGCGCATGGCGTGACATTCTCCTGACGGCATGGACCACCGGCGCGCATCCCCGCTGCGCCCGAACCGCTCTCCGAGGGGTCGCGAAGGGGGATGACAGCTCGCCGGGGGATCCGAGTGAATGTTCGATCCCGGCCACCGTAGGCCCCGCACCAGTCGCTCGTGGAACCCGTTAGGCGGCATGACGATCATGGTTGACCGAAACGCAACCGAGTCCGGAATGCGCCTCAAAACACAGGCGTTCACCGAGTTTCTGTGTGTCAGCTACGCATCGCCTGTGAAGCGGAACCGGATGCAATGTCTCCCCGGTTGCCGATATCGGCTGGAAGTCGATGAGACCCGCCGCAACCGCCTCGCTTCATGGATCTGGTCAACTTGCGTGTCGATTCGGGGCTTCCCGCTCGCGCGCGTAGTGCCAGGCCAGGGAGGACTGAGCGCCGCCGCGGGGATGCCCGGGATGATGCGGACGGGCGTCGCGGGCAGACGCATTCACGCCAAGCGCCGGGCCCACCACCAGATCGCTTTCGACGATCATGGTTACAGTGCGGGCATCTTGTGCCGTGCGCCTGGTCGGGCGCCGTTGGAAGCGGGGACCCCTTGTTGAGTCGTAGAACGGCGTGGGCTGGTGGCCTGCTGGGCGCGATCGTGTTCGCCACCGGTTGCGGGGCCGGACACACCACGAGCAGCGCGTCCTCGGCCGACGTGACCGCCACCCCTGCCAGCGGCATCCCGGTAGAGCCGTCGCCGCCCGTCGCCCCCGGCACACCCGGAGGTACCCCCGGCACACCGCCCACTGCTTCCCCGCGCCCCACGGACTCTCGGGATGCGATTGCCGAGGCTCAGCGGAAGGAGGCGGAAGAGCGGGCACGCAGCGCTCCGAGCGGCGACCCGGTCGGAGCCAGGGACACCCACATGCCCCGCCCCGAGGAGTACGGGTACGGGCCCGCAGCTGCCAAGGCCCTGCACGGCCGGGTGATCGCCTACCGGCCACGAGAGGAGAACGGCCGAGTCGTGGTTCCGGTGACCATCGAGAACCAGGGCACCAAGCGCACCGCCTACGAAGTCACAGTGAGAGTGGAACGCGGGAGAACGGACCGCTCGGCCACGGCGCGGGTCGAGGCGGGCAACGTGTTCCCCCGTACAACATGGCCGACGCAGGTTGATGTGTCGGACATCGGCGCCTCACATCTCGAAGACGTGACGGTCGCAGTGAGTGCCACGGTTGAGGAGGTGAGGGGTCAGGTCCCGTGACGTGGGGTAGCGGATCATTCCGGGGTGCCCGGTAGCAGGCTGTTGGCGTCCGGATCCAAACCTGGGCGCCGAAATCCTCGCCGCTACCGGCGGCAGCCCGGCGGTTCCTGGCAGACACCTTCGGCAGCCAGGAATGGCTGTGGGACGCCCCCGACACGCTCGGGTTCGACCGCGTGAGCCGGGAGTTGGTCGGCGCCGAGTTCCAACTGCCCCACGAGTCCGCCACTGCCGACGACTGCGCTCGCCTGCGTTCCCTGCCCGCCGTCCTCCCGGGCGGGCTGCGCGCGGACGAGGAGCGGCCCTGCCGCCTCGAGACGGCGTCGGTGCTGTGCCGTGCCCCCGGGGACGCCGTGCTGACCGGTCTGCGCGACCTCGATGTCCTCGACGCACCACTGGAAGGCCGTATCGGGATCGCCGCGGACGTGGCCCTTCTGGTCCAGCACGGCACCGTCGTCGGGTGGAGCCTCACCGACCCCGCGCTCTACTTGACGACCGGCTTCGCCGCACCCGACCCCGCCCCGCCGTCGCCGGCCACTCGCCGGCTGCTCAGCTCCTGCCTGGATCTGATCACGGACCCGCTGCTCGACAAGGTGCAGGACGGCGAGCCGGCCGCTCTGGCCCGACTCCTGGAGACCCACCGGGCGTTGCGCGCCCAGCGCGAGGACCGGCAGCGCGCCGATGCCCTCCTTGCGCTCATCGGCACCCTGGTCGAGGACTACGGGAACCAGTGACCTCGCCGGTCCGCGGCGGCGCTCCCCGCGGTTGTCCAAGGACAGGACGACAGGGCGTTTCCCCCACCGACTTCACGACCGACCGCGCTCCGACGGCCCGGTCGAGGATGCGGGAACCCCATGTGGTGTCGGCACGGGACGGGGAATCCCCGGTGACGGCGTGCCGCGGCCGCATCGTTGGCTAGGGTGGCGGGGGGAAGCCGTCCGAAGGTCGCCGTTGGCAGGCCACCAGTCGTTCCCCGGGGCTGGACCGGAGGGAAGCAGGAGGCTGCTGATTCATGGTTGCCCATCGGCCGGACGAGGAACCACGCTCTCACCCCGCCTCGGCAGGCCAGGATCCGGAGCCCGGACAGCGCTTGTCAGCCACGACGCGACACGGCGCAGGGGTGCCGACCGGACGCGGTGGGCGGGAGGACAGGCCGTCGCCGCCCGGGGCGCTGGTGCTGCCTGTGCCGCTGCGCGGGGGGCTCGGGGCGGTCGCGCTGCTCGCCGCGCTGGTGGTCGCCGTGCTCGGGGCCCTGTACGCGGGCGACAGCCGGCCCGGCCCGGGGGACGCGCGGATCGGCGCGGCGGTCGGCGGTGCGGGGGCGGCGGGACGGCACGCCGCCGAGGCCGCGGACTTCCTGGGGGAGCCCCTGGGGGCGGCGGCGCTGGTCGCGGTCGTCGTGACGGGCTGCCTGCTGCTGCGCCGTCCCCGGGCGGCGGTGCTCGCCGTCGCCGGGCCCGGCGCGGCCGTCGGGGCGGCGACGCTGCTCAAGTCCGTGGTGGGGCGCACC
The DNA here is from genome assembly GCF_047200655.1 of Streptomyces sp. MS06. NCBI lineage: Bacteria > Bacillati > Actinomycetota > Actinomycetes > Kitasatosporales > Streptomycetaceae > Streptomyces > Streptomyces sp. MS06. Next base: position 145,904 of record NZ_JBJZOJ010000005.1, on the reverse strand, counting down.
ATCCACGGCGGGAACCTGTCCTACCCGAGCGGGCACACCGCCTTCGCCACCGCGGTCGCCCTGGTCCTGGCACTGCTCGCGGCCGGCCGGCCCGCCCTCGGCAGGACGGCCGGCACGGCGGTGGTGCTCGGTGCGGCGCTGGTGGCCGGTGCGGTGATGGGCTGGGCGCAGGTCGCGCTGGGCGCGCACTACCCGACCGACGTCCTCGGCGGCTGGTGCACCGCGCTGGCGGTGGTCCCGGCGACCGCGTGGCTGGTCGACCGGACGGCCGACGGGCCGCGGCGGCCGGGCGGCTGAGCGGCCTGACCGGCCGAGCGCGTGACCGGGGCGGACGGAGCGGCAGGACACGGCCGGGTCGACCCGGCGGCCGACCCGGCTCCCGCGCGGGGATCACCGACGTACCGTCCGTCCGGTCCCCTCACGCCAGTCGGCGGAACACGGGTTTCACCGGCCGTCCGCCGAGCCAGGGGGTGGGGTCGCCGGCGTCCAGGGCCTTGCGGTACACCGCGCACGCCTGGGCCACCACGTCGACGGTGTGCGCGATGTCGGCCTCGCCGAGCGCGCTGCTCACCACGAACGACGGGGCCAGCACCCCGCCCATGAGGAGCCGGCGCAGGAACAGCGTGCGGTACTCCTGCGAGGGCCGCCCGTGCTCGTCGAGGGTGGCGAAGACCAGGTTGCTGGCCCGGCCCCGGACGAGGACGTGGTCGCCGACGCCCATGCCGGCCGCCGCCTCGCGGACCCCGGCGGCCAACTTCTCGCCCAGGCCGTGCAGTCGCGCGGTGATGCCCTCCTCGACGTAGGTGGTCAGCACGGCGGTAGCGGCGGCCAGGGAGTGCGTCTCCGCACCGTGCGTGGTGGACAGCAGGAACACCCGGTCCCCGGAGTGGCGCAGCCCGCCCCGCTCCATCAGGTCGCGGCGCCCGGCCAGCGCGGAGACCGCGAATCCGTTGCCCAGCGCCTTGCCGAACGTGGAGAGGTCGGGGACGACCCCGTACAGGCCCTGGGCGCCCGCCTCGGACCAGCGCAGGCCGGTGATCATCTCGTCGAAGACCAGGACGCAGCCGTGCCGGTCGGCCAGCTCGCGCAGGCCCGCCAGGTACCCGGGCGGCGGCTCGGTGTGGGTGGCGGGTTCGAGGATCAGGCAGGCGACCTCGCCCCGGTGGCGGGTGAGCAGTTCCTCCGTGGCGGCCAGGTCCCCGTAGGGGAAGGTCACGGTCAGCTCGCCGGTCGCCGCCGGAATGCCCGCGGACATCGCGGTGGTGCCGATGAACCAGTCGTCGACGGAGAAGAACGGGTGGTCGGCGCAGAGGGCCACCAGAGGGCGGCCGGTGGCGGCGCGGGCGAGGCGCACCGCGGCGGTGGTGGCGTCGGAGCCGTTCTTCGCGAACTTCACCATCTCGGCGGTCGGCACGGTGGCCAGGAAGCGTTCCGCGGCCTCGACCTCGACGACTGACGGCCGGACGAAGTTGCTTCCGCGGTCGAGTTCCCGGCGCACCGCCTCGACCACCCGCGGGTGGGCGTGGCCGAGGCTGACCGACCGCAGGCCGGAGCCGTACTCGACGTACCGGTTGCCGTCGACGTCCCACACGTGGGCGCCGCGGCCGTGGCTGATGACCGGGGCCATGCCCTCGGGGTACTGGTCGTCGCCCTTGGCGTAGGTGTGCGCGCCTCCGGGGACCAGGGCGTGCAGCCGCTCGTTCGCCGCCCGCGACCGGGGCAGCAGCAGCTCTTCGGTGTCTTCGCCGGCCACGTCCACCTCACTTCCCCCGTTGCCGAAGGACCTCGGCGAGGCCCGGTGCCTCCCGGTCCCGCCGGGACGTCGAGGTCACCGGCAGCGGCCAGGGAACGGCGAGCTCCGGGTCGTCGAAGGCGATCGTCACGTCCTCGGACGGATCGTGCGGGCGGTCGATCCGGTACGAGACGTCGGCGGTGTCGGTCAGGGCCTGGAAGCCGTGCGCGCACCCCGCCGGGACGTACAGGGTCACCTGCGTCTCGTCGGACAGCTCGAAGCAGGCGAGGTTGCGGTAGGTCGGCGAGTCCGGGCGCAGGTCGACGACGGCGTCGAAGACCCTGCCGTACGAGCACCGCACCAGCTTGGCCTCCCCGGCACCGGAGCGCAGGTGCAGGCCGCGCAGCACGCCCCGGACCGAGCGGGACACGCTGTCCTGCACGAAGGCGTCCGGGTCGAGCCCGACCGAGCGGACCGCCTCGGCGTCGAAGGTGCGGCAGAAGAAGCCGCGTTCGTCGGCGTGCGGCGTCGGCTCGAACAGGTACGCGCCGGCGACCTCCGGGACGTCGATCGCTTTCACCGGGTCTCCTTCATGTCGGGGGAGTGCGAGGGGGTGTCGACCGTGAGGGGGCCGGGGGAGGGGCCGGCGGCCGGGAGGACGGCCGCGTCCAGGGCGGCGAACTGCTCCGCCAGGGACCGGGCGGTGACCCGGTTCCGCTCGGTGAGGGTCCGCCGCAGTTCCGCCGACCGCTCCTCCAGTTCCCGGAACTGCTCCAGCAGCCGGTCGGCGTCGACCTCGCGCGCCGGATGGCAGTAGGCGCCCAGCCCCATCCGCGCCATCAGCGCCTCGCTCTTCGCCGCGTAGCCGAGTGCGAGTGTCGGGGTGCCGACCCGCAGCGCGCAGACCAGGTTGTGGTAGCGGGTCGCCACCACCGTGTCGGCGGCCGCCGCCTCCGCCATCAGGTCGGCCAGCGAGGTCGCGCCGGCCGCGGTGACCAGCGGCGAGTCCACCGCGTCGAGGATCGCGTCGACCACCGCCCCGTCGCACTCGTCGCCGGTGAGCAGCCGCACCGGCCTGCCGTCCTCGGCCAGCGCGCGGACGAAGCGGGTCGTCCCGTCGAGGTAGCGGCGGTGTATCTCCTCGGCCCGGTCGCGGTCGTCGTCGCCGCCGTGGAAGTCCATGACGCCCACGCAGACCGGGCCCGGCCGGCCCGGGGCCGGGTTCGGCGGCGGTGCCGGCAGCGCGAACGCGAGGTCCGGGTGGACCCCGTCGCGCGCGGTGTCCACGCCCATCGCGCGCATCGCGTCCCGCGACAGGGTGTCCCGGTACGACCGGTAGGCGGCCAGCCGCGCCGACCAGCGCACCAGGGTCCGGGTGGCCCGGTTGCCGATCGCGGCGGCGCCGACGCCGACCAGCGCGACCGGGGTCCGGGACAGCCGGCCGGACGCGCAGAGCAGGAACAGCGCGTACGGGAAGCCCCACGGCCGCAGCGGCAGCGTGGCCTCCAGCACGCCCATGCCCGGCACGATCACCACGTCGTGCCGGCGCACCCACGCGGCGGTGCGGACGGCGTCGACGAGCTTGCCCAGGCCCTTCGCCGCGATCGCGCCCGCCCGAGACGCGGTCCGGTACTCCCCGCGGTACCAGTGCAGCCGCGTCGCGGGGATCCCGTACCGGGCCTCGACGACCTCGGGCCCCCCGCACAGCGCGTCCACCACCGCCTCCGGGTGCGCGGCGCGGAGGTGGTCGAGCACGGCCTGGAGCGACCCGTCGTTGCCGAGGTTGCCGGAGCCGAGCAGCCCGAACACCCCCACGCGCAGCGGGGATTCGTGCGCCCGCGTCATACCCGCCTCCCCTCCCGGCCGGCCACGAGGGCGTCTACGGAGACGGTCAGCCGGTCCGGGTCGACGGGGGCGCGGTCCTCGACCCGCTCACCGGCGCCCGGACGGGCCCGGCTGGTCATCCAGGCGGCCAGGTGGCGGTAGCAGGCGCGCCGTTCGGCCGGGGACAGCGGCGCCCGCCTCACCGCCGAGACGAAGCCCCACACGTACTCGGCGAGCAGCCGGGGCGTCGGGTGCAGCAGGCCCGCCCGGCGCGGGTCCAGGTTGACGCACCGGGAGCGCTTGCCCGGGTTCGCCCGCTCCGCGCGGGTCGGGTGGTCGCGCCGGAAGTACAGCAGCTCCGGCACCTGGTGGAACGGACCGTGCAGGGTGATCTCGGCGACGAACGTGCGGTCCGCGTGGTGGTAGCTGTCGTGCGGCTTCACCCTGCGCAGCACGTCGGCCCGCATCACCCCGTAGAAGTCGTCGCCGCCAGGCTCGAAGAGCAGGCTGCGGAAGCGCTCCGGCGCGTACGGCGAGTCGGTGGCGAGCCCGTACTCGTACGGGACCTTCACCAGGCCCTCGCCGTCGATGACGGCCTGGCCGCTGTGCGCGAGGACCACGTCCGGCCGTTCGTCCAGCGCCTCCACGCAGCGCCGCAGCAGGTCCCGGGCGTACAGGTCGTCGTGCGAGGCCCACTTGAACAGCTCGCCGCGGCACTCGGTGAACACGTGGTTGTGGTTCGGTGCGGCGCCGATGTTCCGGGGCAGCCGCAGATAGCGGATCCGGGAGTCCCGCGCGGCGTACCGGCGGCAGATGTCCCCGGTCCCGTCGGTCGAGGCGTTGTCGGAGACGACCAGTTCGAAGTCCTCGAAGGTCTGGCCGAGCAGGGCGTCGAGCGACTCGGCGAGGTACTCCTCGCCGTTGTACACGGGCAGGCCGATGCTCAACCGCGGAACGGTGGTCACGGTGTCCTCACTTCACTCATGGGGTTCTTCCGGTGCTCGTGCAGGGCGGACCGCAACTGGTGCCACCACACGGCCGATCCGCAGGCGGTCGCGGCGGCGACACCCCACGCCGACCCGACCGTGCCGGCCGCGACCGCCCCGCCGAGCCCGCCGGTGACGTAGCAGGCGGAGGCGAAGAGCTGGCTGCGCAGGCTGCGCCGGGCCGCGGCGAGCGCGCGCAGCCCGGCGGCCGCGCCGGTGCCGAGGCCGGCCCCCGCGACACCGAGCGTGGCCGGCACGATGAGCTGGGAGGCGGAGTGCCAGACCCCGCCGAGCACCAGCTCGCCCACCCGGTCCGGCACCAGCAGCAGCGCCGTGCCCCACAGCAGCGCGGCGACGGCCTGACCGCCGCCCAGCAGCAGGCAGAACGAGCCCAGCCGGTGCGGGGCCCGGCGCAGTACCCTCGCCGCCTCCGCGACGGTGACCAGCGACAGCCCCATCAGCACGGCGAGGAACGGCCCCAGCAGGAGTTCGGCGCCGCGGACCGCGCCCACCGCGCCGACCCCGGCGATCGCGCCGAGCCCGTACGCCCTGAGCTGGCCGGCGCCGCTGACACAGGTGTTCTCGACCAGGTACCGGTAGCCGAGGTCGCGGTGCTCGCGCACCCACGCGCGCGCCCCGGTCACGCGCGGCACGATCCCGGACTGGAGGCAGCCGTACGCCGCGGCCACCGCGGCGGACGCGCCCCAGGCGAGCACGAACGCGGCCACGCTGCCCACCCGGGCCGCCACCACCATGGCCGGGACGAGCGCGGCGCCCCACACGAGGTCGTTGACGAAGGCCTTGCGGCCGATGCCGGCGGCGAAGAACGAGTACCGCCAGGCGTCCTGCAGCAGCAGCCCCGGCAGCATGACGCCGAGGGAGGCGAACGCGGGCCCCACGCCGCCCCCCAGGCCCGCCCCCGCGGCCAGGCACACCGCGCCGACGGCGGTGCCGACGGCGAGCGCGGTGCCCGACGACCGGGCCACCGCCACCCGCCAGGAGGTGTCCGGCACGCCGCTGAAGCGCACCACGAGCGGGTCGGTGGCCAGTCCGCGGGAGACGCTGAGCACCACGCCGTAGGTCACCCAGGCCAGGCTGAACGCGCCGAACGCGGCCAGCCCGAGCGAGCGGGCCACGTAGATGCCCACGGCGAAGTTGGTCATGCTGGAGGCCGCCTGGTCGGCCAGTCCCCAGGACAGCCGGCCGACGACGGCCCGCCGGGCGGTCCGCCGGGCGGGGGCGGCCGGGGCCGCCTCCGCCGTCGTCCGCTCCCCCTCGGTGGTCATCCGCGTCACGCCTTGATCAGCCCGGCGCCGTGCAGGGCGTCGGCCGCGGCGACGACGGTTTCGAACGGCAGCCCGGACCGCTCCGCGACGTCCAGCAGGGAGTGCTCGCCGTCGGAGAGGCTGAGCACCCACAGCATGGCCATCTGGGCCTCCTTCGCGTCGCTGCGGCCGCCGAGCGAGTCGTACAGCCCGCGCCGGCCGAGCTGGGGTTCGCCGTACGGGCTGAGGTTGACGTACCGCCGGTTGCGGTCCAGGACGGCGAACGCCTCGCGGCACACGGCGAGCGTGTCCGCCATCGCCTCCGGGGTGACGAGGTCCGGGTTGTCCGCCGAGGTGTGGTACTCGGGGTAGCCGGCGTACGGGGTCCGGCTGAGCGATCCGACACCGAGATCGAACCCGGGTGAGCAGAACTGCCGCTCGTCGTAGCCGTACGGGGTGAACTCGTCTATCCGGTGCGGGCGTCCGGAGGTGTCCAGTACGTGCCGCAGCACCCGGTCGATCTCCGCGTCGCCGCGCCTGCTCTGCTTGTACGTCAGCCTGCCGGGGTCGCCGGCGCAGGCCAGCACCAGTCCGTGCCTGACCCTTCCCCCGGCTGCCGGTGCCTCCCCGGCGCCCGGCTCCACCGGCCCGGGGGGACCCCCGGGCGCGGGGGACGGCCCCCTCACCCGCTCCGCGTTGCGGGCCAGCCAGGTGATCGCCCCGATGGTGCCGGGCGCGAACAGGAACCGGTAGGTGTACCAGGGCGTCCGCTCCGCCAGCGCCCGGGCCAGGAACACCGCCACCGCGATACCGGCCAGGTTGTCGTTGGCCAGGGACGGGTGGCAGACGTGGCAGGACACCAGCACCTCGTCGGCGACCTGCCCGGGGACCACGTGCTCGGCGTAGGTGAGGTGGCCGTCGGCGAGGGTGGAGTCGATGCGCACCTCGTACTCGCCGTCCGGCATGGCGTCCAGGGTCTCCTGCGCCAGGCAGAACCCCCATTCCGGCCGGTAGTAGCTGGTGCGGTACGGCACCCAGGCGGGATGCTCGGGGAGCGTGTGCAGGTGTCCGCGCAGCTCGTCCAGCGGCATGGTCGCCGCCACCGGCACGCTGTAGCCGAGCACGTGCAGGCTGGACGCGGCGAAGTCGACGACCCGGTTGCCCGCGGGGTCGGCGACGTAGGCGTCCCGGATGTTCCACTCCTGCGGCACCGTCCAGTCGAGCACCTGCGTCCCGGTCGGAACCTCGTGCACCTGCAGCGGGAGGTACTCGCCGACGATGTCCAGGGTGGCGCGCACACCGTCGCCGGTGATGCTCCGGCAGAGCGGGTACAACCGCTCCACCAGCGCGTGCATCTCCTCGCCGGCCGCGGTCACCGGCGCCACCGCAGGGTGTCGTCGACGGCGCCGGAACCGGCGGCCGCGCGCAGCACGGCCAGCCTGGTGAAGCGTTGCGCGAAGTCCTCCGCGGTCAGCCCGTGCTCGCGGTAGGCGTCGGCGAGTTCGAGCGCGCCCCGCTTCACCGTCCACTCGCAGTCGAAGCCGGGTATCGCGGAGCGGAACCGGGAGAAGTCCACCCGGTAGGACCGCGGGTCGGCACCCGCCTCCCCGGTGATCACCACCCGTGCTCCGGACACCGCCTCGGCGACCTGCCCGGCGATCTCCGCGACCGTCACGTTGTTGGCCTCGCTGCCGATGTTGAACGCCCGGTCGTGCACCGCCCCGCGCGGCGCGGTCAGCGCGGCCGTGAAGGCCCGTGCGATGTCGGCGGCGTGCACCAGCGGGCGCCAGGGGGTGCCGTCGGAGAGCACCAACACCTCGCCGGACAGCAGCGCGTGGCCCACCAGGTTGTTCAGCACGATGTCCGCGCGCAGCCGCGGCGAGAAGCCGAAGGCGGTGGCGTTGCGCATGTACACCGGACTGAAGTCGCCGTCGGCGAGGGCGTGCAGGTCGTCCTCCACCCGCACCTTGGACTCCGCGTACGGCGTCACCGGGCGCAGCGGGGCGTCCTCGGCGACCAGTTCGGCACCGCCGGAGGCCCCGTACACCGAGCAGGTCGACGCGTACAGGAAGCGCCGCACCCCGGCGTCGCGGGCCAGCCGGGCCAGCCGTACGGACGCGTGGTGGTTGATGTCGTAGGTCAGCTCCGGCGCCAGCGATCCCAGCGGGTCGTTGGACAGGGCGGCCAGGTGGATCACGGCGTCCACCCCGGCCACGTGTTCGGCCGTCACGTCCCGCAGGTCCACCCGCGTTCCCGGCGGGTCCGCGGGCCGCGGGCCCAGCACGCAGTCGGCGAACAGGCCGGCGTCCAGTCCGACGACCTCGTGCCCGGCGTCGGCGAGCACCGGCGCCATCACGGTTCCCAGGTAGCCCTGGTGTCCGGTGAGCAGTACGCGCAAGGTTCATTCCCCCAGGTTCAGAGTGAGTTTGCCGACCGCGAACGCCTCGGCGTAGCGCGCGTGGCATTCGATGCCGCGGATCCGGGCCAGCCCGAGGAAGGCCTCCCGGTCGTACCAGGGCCGATGCCGCTGCGAGGGGTAGTGCTCCTGCAGCAGCCGCACCTTGCGTTCGGCGAGCTGCGGCGACAGCGGCTGGTACGCCGCCGGACGGCCGAGGTCCCCGTCCCATTTGACGATCTCGTAGCCGAGCACGAGGTGGTCGCGGAACACGGTGGTCACCAGCTCCGCCAGGCCGCGGTGGTCCTGGTGCGCGTCGTCGGTGCGCGGCGCCAGCACCACATCCGGTTCGGCCCGCAGCCGCAGCTCCTCGACCGCGGACTTGGCCTCGTCCCAGTGCGCCGGCAGCCGGCCGTCCGGCAGCTTCAGCACCGTCGGCCGCAGGTCGGCGCCCGGGCAGAAGGCGGCGAGCGCGGCCCGCTCCTCCTGCTCCCGCTCGCTGCCGCCGCCGGAGAGCACCAGCGCGTCGACGCGGACGCCCGGGTGCGCCAGGCACAGCGTCAGCAGCGTGCCGCCGGCGCCGATGGCGATGTCGTCGCAGTGCGCGCCCAGGGCGACGATCCGGTCCAGGCGCCCGGCCCGGAGCCCGATCACGACCCGGCTCCGGGGCCGGCCGAACCGCCGGTCGCGCCCGCCCGCGCGGCGTCCCGCTCCCACAGCGCCCAGGGGCGGTCGCCCCGGGTGTACGCCTCGTCGAGCGCGGCCCGCTCCTTGACGGTGTCGGTCGGCTTCCAGAAGCCGCGGTGCTGGTGTGCCACCAGCCGTCCCCGCTTGGCCAGTTGGGCGCACCCGTCGGCGACCAGGTCCCCGTTCTCCGGGATGTGGTCGAAGACCTCCTGGCGGAGCACGAAGTAGCCGCCGTTCTCCCACAGCGGCAGTTCGCTCACCGGGGTGATACCGCCCACCAGGCCGTCGTCGCCCAGGTCCACGCAGTGGAACGAGGACTGCGGCGGCACCACCATCATCGACGCGCCGGCGTCCCGCCGGGCGAACCGGTCGATCATCTCCGGCAGCGGCGCGTCGGTGAGCACGTCCGCGTAGTTGGCGAGGAACATCTCCTCCCCGTCCAGGTGCTCCCGCACCCGGCGCAGGCGCTCCCCGATCGGCGACTCGATACCGGTCTGCACGAAGGTGATCGTCCAGGAGGCGATGTCGGTGGACAGCAGCTCCGCCCGCCCGCCCCGCAGCACGAAGTCGTTGGACGCCGTCTCCTCGTAGTTGAGGAAGAAGTCCTTGATGTGGTGCGCCCCGTACCCGAGGCACAGGATGAACTCGGTGTGCCCGAAGTGCGCGTAGTAGCGCATGACATGCCAGATCAGCGGCCGCGGCCCGACCATCGCCATCGGCTTGGGCATGTCGTCGGAGGTTCCGCTGCGCATCCGCAGTCCGTAGCCGCCGCAGAACAGTACGACCTTCACGACTCGACCTCGACAATGCTGAGTTCCGGTATGGGGAAGACCAGCCGGCCACCCCACTCGTGCACGTAGGACAGCTGCTCGACCAGCTCGGCCCGCAGGTTCCACGGCAGGACGAGGACGTAGTCCGGCCGGTTCGCGGCTATCCGCTCGGGCGGCAGGATCGGGATGCGGGTGCCCGGGGTGAACCTGCCGTGCTTGTACGGGTTGCGGTCGACCGTGTACGCGAGCAGGTCGGGCCGGATGCCGCAGTGGTTGAGCAGGGTGTTGCCCTTGCCCGGGGCGCCGTAGCCGACGACCGTCTCGCCGCGCTCGGCGGCCTCCACGAGGAACCGCAGCAGGTCCCGGCGCACCTTGGCGACCCGGGCGGAGAACTGGGCGTACCCGGACAGCTCCTGCAGCCCGGCGGCCTTCTCCCGGTCCAGCACCTCGGTCACCGTCCGGCTCGGCTCGCCGGCCGCCTCGGCCGGGCGGGCCCACAGCCGGATCGAGCCGCCGTGGGTGGGCAGCAGCTCGACGTCCACCAGGGTGAGCCCGCCGGAGGCCAGCGCCCGGGCCGCGGACGCGACCGTGTAGTACTGGAAGTGCTCGTGGTAGATCGTGTCGTACTGGTTCTCCTCGATCAGGGTCAGCAGGTGCTGCACCTCGATGGAGACCCAGCCGTCGTCGGCGACCAGGGCGCGCAGCCCCCGGGTGAACCCGACCACGTCGGGGATGTGCGCGTACACGTTGTTGGCCACGACCAGGTCCGCCGGGCCGTGCTCGGCGCGCACCCGCGCGCCGGTGTCCGGGTCGAGGAACTCGGTGAGCGTGGGCACGCCCGCGTCGCGGGCCGCGGCGCCGACGTTCACCGAGGGCTCGATGCCGAGGCAGCGGATCCGGCGGTCCACCAGGTGCCTCAGCAGGTATCCGTCGTTGCTGGCGGCCTCCACCACGAAGGCGTCGCCGCCGAGGTCCAGCCGCCGCACCGCGTCGTCGACGAAGGTGCGCGCGTGCTCCACCCAGGACGTCGAGTAGGAGGAGAAGTACGCGTACTGCGTGAAGGTCTCCTCCGGAGTGATCAGCGGAGGGATCTGCGCCAGCCAGCACGCCGTGCACACCCGCAGGTGCAGCGGGTACGTCGGCTCCGGCAGGTCCAGTTCGTCCGCGGCGAGGAAGCTCTCGCACGGCGGAGTCGCCCCCAGGTCGACGACGCTCTCCAGCGCCGCCGACCCGCAGAGTCGGCATCGTGTCATCTTCTGCCCCCATCCCGCTCGCGCGGCTGCCCCCGCCGCGAGCCCGTGTTCTCGTCCCCTGCCGGCGGCGGGCCGTCCCCGCCGCCGGACCGCCCCGCGATCGCGGCGCGGTACCCCTCCACCAGGCGCTCCAGCCCGACGGCCGGGCTGAAGTCCTGCTCGTAACGGCGCCGGGCCGCCACCCCCATCTCCCGGTTGCGTGCCCGCCCGGCCGTGATCCGGCGCAGGCAGGACGCGAGCGAGGCGGGTTCGCCCGGCCGGTGCAGCAGTCCGGTCACCCCGTCCTCGACGAGTTCGACGAAGGCGCCGTGACCGGCGGCGACGGCCGGGACCCCGGCCGCCATCGCCTCCACGACCACCAGCCCGAACGCCTCCAGCCACGTGGACGGCGCCACCACGGCGACCGCCCGGGCGAGCGCCTGCCGGCACTGCGCCGGGTCGTACAGGCCGACGTAGCGCACGTCGTCCCGGCCGGCCGCCCACGCGGCAACCTCCCCCTCCAGCGGTCCCGTCCCGGCGACCACGAGCGGCACGCCCACCCCGCCGCCGGCGGCGACCTCGTCCCACGCGGCCATCAGCAGCCGCACGCCCTTGGCCTCCGCGAGCCGGCCCAGGTACAGCAGGTGCTCTCCGGCGCCGGTCCGCACGACATCCGGTTCGGGCACGAAGTTGTGCTTCAGCGCCAGCCGCCCGGCCGGCATTCCGGCCCGCACCAGGACCTCGCGCTGCGCCGCCGAGATGCAGAAGAACCGCTCCACGCCGGTCCACCAGCGCCGCCGGTTGACCGACAGGCTGACGGCGAGCGGCACGGTCGCCAGCCGGGAGTTCCGGTAGCAGCCGTGCCGGACCGCCGGCAGCGGTGAGGACCCGACGCACTCGGTGCAGGGCCGGCCGTCCCGCTGCAGCGTGCCGGGCGGGCACACCTGCGTGTAGTTGTGCAGGGTGGCGACGGCGGGAACGCCGGCGTCGGCGCAGGCGGCCAGCACCGCCGGCGACAGCAGCGGGAAGACGTTGTGGACGTGCACCACGTCCGGCCGGTCGTCGCGCAGCCGGGCGGCGAGCTCCGCGCGGACCGCGGGGTTCCACGGGACCAGCAGCGGGATCGCGGCCTTCCCCGGCAGGGACCGGCCGGCGATGTCGTCGCTGCGCCGCTCGAACAACCCGACCCGGTGGCCGGCCCCGCGCAGCAGCGCCACCTCCTGGTCGACGACCTTGTTCTCCCCGCTCGGCTGCGCCGAGGCGTAGCGGTTGTGCACCACGAGGACGTGCATGGTCAGGCCACCTCCGATCCGCGGGCCCACCGGGGGACCCGCCGTCGCGGAACTGCGGGTGCCGGGAGGGGGTCCGGCGCGGGCGCGGGTGTCGCCAGCAGCGAGGCGGCCACCGCCAGGTGCAGCAGGTACGGCGAGGCGTCGCCCAGCCCGGCCTCGGTGTACGAGGCGATCGCGCAGTAGCTGATCAGGAAGATCGCGCAGGCCCTCGACAGCGAGGGCGGCCGCAGCAGCGCGACGCCCCCCAGCACGACGATGACCACCGCCACCAGGGCGACGCCGACCACCCCCTGCTCCTGGTAGACGGCCAGCCAGCTGTTGTCGATCGGCAGACCGCCGAACGACTTGTCGCCCAGGCCGGTGCCGAACAGGTACTCCGTGGTGGTCCGGGGCGCCGCCAGCAGCGCGTCCCACACCTTGGCCCGGCCGGTCAGGCTGCTGAAGTTCTCCTGGCTCTGCCCGCGCAGGAACCACGCCTGCAGCAGGGAGCCGAACCCGACCGCCGCCACGGCCGCGCACAGCACCGTCCAGGCGAAGAAGCGGCGGGCGGCGGCGCTGGTCAGGACGAGCGAGCCGATCGCCAGCGCCAGCCCGGCGAGCAGGCCGATGGTGGCCGTCCGGGTGTGGGTCAGCGCGAGCAGGACGAGGGACGGCACGATGACCACCGCCGCGCTGCGCCGGTCGGTGCGGCGGCCCAGCAGGAGCAGCACGGAGAGCCCGATGATGACGGCCGCGTACTGTCCGATCTGCGGCGGGGTGAGCGGCCACAGCGCGCCGACCAGCCGCCCGCCGTACAGGTCGGGCATGGCGGCGCCCGGCGAGATGAGCGCGCCGGCGGCGACCGACCCGAGGACCGCGAAGTACATCCGGATGTGGTGCCGGACGAACGTCGTTCCGCCGTCCCACCAGCGGCTCAGCAGCCACAGCGTGCCGACGAAGAGGGCCAGGCGGGCGCAGCGGAACAGTGCGCCGAACCCGGACTCCGGGTTCACGCTGGAGATCATGCTCGACAGCAGCAGCAGGGTGAGCAGGAACACGTAGGCGTTGGCCCGGATGCGCAGCCGCAGGTTGACCGCGAGGGCCAGCGCGAAGGCGGCCACCAGCGAGCCCATGGTGACCATCTGGATGAGGGAGCGGGGCAGCGGGACGATGGTCTTCGCCCCGGCGGAGCCGAGGGTGTTGAGGACCAGCAGCCCCCAGGCCGTCCCGACGGCTCTCGACGTGTGGTCCGCGGCCATCTCAACCACCGTCCCGTGCGCGCATGGTGCTGCCCGCGTCCTGCCGGTACGGCCTGCCCCGCCACTGCCGGAAGTCGAGTACCCGGTCCGGGTCGCGGGCGACGAACCGCCACGGTCCGACGTAGGTGTTGTCGTGCCAGCGGTTGTGCTGGTCGAGGGTGATCGCCTCGGCGACCCGTTCGCCGTGGTAGGGCGACCAGTCCGGGTAGGTGCCGTAGTTGGCCAGCACCGCCATGCGGTCGCACTTCACCGTGCAGCCGACGACGGACTTGTCCAGCACGAAGCGGTTGTCGTGGATGTCGACCCGCTGGGTCTTCCACCGGCAGTCGCCGTAGAGGGGCGGGCTGGCGATCGCCGGCTGCCGGCAGCGGCCGGTGTTCTTCACCAGCAGCGTGCAGCTTCCGGAGGACGTGTTGGCCGGGCTGTTGCAGAACCGGTCGGCGTTCTCCCACAGGGTGATCCCGGACCAGTTGTTCTCCAGCAGGTTCCGGTATATCTCGATCTTGTCCGTGCGGGCCGGGATCCGGGGTTCGCCGCCGGACTCGGACACGTAGACGGTCGCGTACGGGAAGTTGTCGTCGCGGTCCGCGTGGCTGCGGCCCTCGACCCAGTTGTTCCGACGGATGGTGTTGTTCCGGATGACCGCGTTGTAGCTGGCCTCGTAGATCAGCGCGGCCCCGTCGTTGGCCTCGAGCACGTTGTCCTCGATGCGGAAGTCGTTGTCGTCGGTGTCCGCCCACAGCCCCGGTCCGTGGTTGCCGTGCACCCAGTTGCCCCGCACGTCGGCGCCGTCGACCGCCCAGAACTTGACGCCCCCGGTGCAGCCGCAGCCCGGCCGCCGCTTCTCCCAGTCGTCCGTGTTGTTCCCCACGATCTCGTTGCCCTCGAGCAGCAGGTCCTTGAGGGAGCCGCCGCCCTTGTAGGCGTTCATGCCGTACTGGCCGTTGTCGCGCAGGCAGTTGGCGCGGACCTGCTGGTGGGCGCCGGCCATCAGCCCTGCGCCGGAGTTGTTCTGGATCGTCGTGTGCTCGATCACCCACCCGTCCGCCGAGTCGTGGTTGACCACGCCCTCGTCCTGTGGCGCGACGAAGCCCTGCACGGTCAGATAGCGGACGGTGACGTTGCGGGCGGTGCCGCTGAACGCGTACTGGTTGGTCTTCCGGCCGTCGAGGACCGCGCCCGGCGCGCCGAGGTAGACGTCGCCCTCCTTGGGGACGACCTGCGCGTAGCGGTCCGAGGCGAGCCGGTGCTCGCCGGGCCGGAGCCAGAACGTGGTGTGCGGGGGGCTGCTCCTGGTCTTCGCGGCCAGGTCGCCGGTCACCGAGGGGTCGACCACCACCGCGCCCGCCGGCGCCTTCGCCGGCCCGGCCGGGGCCGCGGCGCACACCCGGGCCACGGCCGCGGACGGCGCCGGGGCCGGCTCCGGCGGCGCGTCCGGCGTGCTCTCGCAGCCGGACACCGCCAGCAGCGCCAGCGCCGGCAGTGCCGTCGGCCACGCCCAGTGCCGCCATGTGATCCGCACGAGTCCTCTCCCCCTAGCCGCGGAACCCGAGCACGGTCGTGAACTCCGCCACGCCGTCGGCGAATCCGGTGCCGATCAGCGTGGTGGCGGGTTCCCTGCGCCCGAAGCCGGCGGAGTACCAGCCGAGCGGCGGGTCGTTCTCGCCGCGATGCGCCCGCCACTCGAGCGGCCCGGGCAGTTCGAGCTCCGCGGAGCGGTCCTCGCCGTCCCCGGTCCAGGTGAGCACCGCCCGGTTCCCCACCAGGTCCGCGCCGATCGCCGGGCCGAGGTGGAAGGCCAGGCGCACGACGGCACGGCGCGGTCCGCGCACCTCGTCGACGATCCGCAGTTCCCCGAGCGCGCCGGTGAGTTCCACCCGGCGGCGGTGCACGAAGGGCCGGTAGCCGTCGTGCTCGGCGCACCAGCGGGACGTACCCCCGCCGGGGGCGTCGGAGGTGTCCGCGACCAGGACGCGGCTGCGGGCGTGCCGGGTCCACAGGAACGGGCCGCCGGAGACGGACTGGTCGGCGCCGTCCACCTGCAGCGTGTTGTGGCCCAGGGTCGAGCGGAAGTACCGCCGCCACTCGGGCTGCCCGTGGTAGCAGAACGTCCCCGGGTCCGCGAGCACGTCGACCCCGTCGTGCCGGACCTCCACGGACAGCGCGTCCGCGTGGGCGTGCGCGGCGATGGACAGGAAGCCGTGCGGGCCGCCGTCGCACCGGCACCAGATCCCCGCCGGATCCCGCAGGATCGTCATGCCCGCGTCGGCGAAGTGGTCCGGCCGGCTCGCCGGCCGGGACACGGCCGGGGCGACGGGCCGGATCAGCGCGGCCAGCAGCGGGGTGCGCACATCGGTGCCGGTGACCTCCGGCCACCAGGCGAGCCGGCCGAACACGGCGTCCCCGGTGGCAAGCAGCGAGCCCCAGCGGTCGGTTCCCGCACCGTCCAGCACCAGACCGTGCCCGTCGTCCGCGTCGCCCTGGCGCGGCGGCCGCAGCCGGCCGTCCACGACGGCCGCGAGCGCGTCCGTCATCCGCAGCAGCACCAGCCGGACCGGCGCGGGAACCGGCACCCCGGCGGTGTCCGCCTCGGCCACCGCGGCCAGACCGAGTTCCAGCACCAGCCCGTGGTACTCGCCGGCCAGCTCGCGGTTGATGCCGGAGCCGAAGGTGTTGCGCGGCAGGTGCCGGACCAGCGACCGCAGCGCGTCGGCCCGCCAGCGCGCCGAGGAGGGGAACCAGCCGAACGCGCACGCCGCGGCGAACTGTCCGGCGGCCTCGGCGATGACGTGGTTGTTCGCCGAGGAGCCCCGGCTGGGGAAGGCCGCCAGCCAGCGCTGGTGGTGCCAGATCTGCCGCACCGCCACCGGATTGTCCTCGAACAACCCGGCCGCGCCCGGCCAGCCGTCCAGCAGCCGCCGGATCCACACCCACGACAGCAGCCGGATCCCCAGCTCGATGCCGCTGGTCCAGTGCACCCCGCGCAGCGGCGCGTTCACGGACCACCACGACCGCAGGTGCTCGGCGACCCGCTCGGCGTACCGCTCGTTCCCGGTGAGCGCGTAGGCGGCGGCGAGCACGGTGAGGTACTGGTGCCGGGAAGGCTCCCAGATCTGCTTGATGTCCCCGACCGCTTCCTCGTCCCGGTACGGCACGTCGAAGGCGTAGCCCCCCGGAGCCCGGCGTCCGGTCCTCGGGTCGTACCACCAGTCCGGGTCGGCCAGGTCGTCGCGCTCCACACCGAAGTGCACCAGGCGCCCGGCCATCAGCCGGTCCGCCTCGGCGACGAGGCGCTTCACGGCGTCCGGCGGCACCGCGGCGAGCGCGCCCGCGGGCAGCACGGCGGTGAACCGGGCGCCGGTCACGCCCGGGGCGTCCGGCCGCGCCGACCGCCACCACCGCCTGCGCACCGCGTCGCGGGCCCGGCCGCCGACCTCCCGCGGCCCCATCCGGGACAGCCGCCGCAGGTACCAGCCCGTGCTCATGGTCATCGGCCGCTCGCCAACGTCACCGGCGCGCCGGCGGCCAGCCCGGCCGGCACGGCGAGGGTGGCCGCCGTGGTGGCGGCCAGCGACTCCAGCGGCACCGGCATCGGCCCGCCGGTCCGCACCGCCTTGACGAACGCGGCCAGCTCGGCGGACTGGCCCTTGTCCCGGGCCTTGGGCAGCCGCGAACCGACCCACCGCTTGCGGCGGCCGTCGTAGACGGCGGCGCGGAGGAAGTCGTCGAGCCGCAGCGCGCGCCCGTCCGCGACCAGGTCCAGCGTCTCCTTGGGGAAGCCGGCCGGACCGGTGGTGACGTAGCTGATGGTGGCGGTGGACCCGTCCGGGTAGCGCAGCACGACCTGGAGGTCCTCGTTGCCGGGTGTGGTCACCGCGTACACCGAGACCGGGTCGGCGTCCAGCAGCCAGCCGGCCGTGTCGACGAAGTGCCCGCCCTCGCCGGTGAACCGCGAGCCCTCGGTGCCCTGGCGGAGGTACCAGCTGCCGTGCTCCAGCCGGCCCGCGTTGACCAGGTAGCGCAGGTTCGCCGGCCCGGTCCGGGTGCCGAACTGCTTCTTCGCCTCCTGCAGCAGCGGCGCGAACCGCCGGTTGAAGCCCACCTGCAGCCGGTCGTTGCCGGACTCCTCCACCGCCGAGAGGACTCCGGCCAGTTCGTCCTCGGTGAGCGCCAGCGGTTTCTCCACGAACACCGCCTTGCCGGCCAGCAGCGCCCGCCGGGTCAGTTCGGCGTGCGAGCTGTGCCGGGTGACCACGAACACCGCGTCGACCGCCGGGTCCCCGAGCACGGCGTCGAGATCGGTGGTCGCCTTCGCGAAGCCGAACTTCCGCTGCGCGTTCGCCCCCGACAGCGCCGTCGTGGTGACGACCGTGGACAGCGCGACACCGTCGCGCTGCGCCAGGTGCGGCAGCAGCATCGACGTCGCGTAGTTGCCCGCGCCGACGAACGCCAGCCGCAGCGGCGAGCCGGCGGACCGGGCGCGGGCGGGTGCGCCGCCGGATCGCACCGCGGGCACCGCCACCGCCGGGGCCGGCGCCTCCCCGGCCGCCGGCTCCGGATAGCGGAACAGCACCGCCACGGCCTTCAGACCGCCGTCGTCCAGGCGCCGGTACGTCTCCACGGCGTCCTCGAAGTCGGCCGTGTGGGAGACCAGCGGCTCCACGTCGACGCGGCCTCGGGCCACCAGGTCGAGGAAGCACGCCAGGTTGCGGCGCTCGGTCCAGCGCACGTAGCCGATCGGGTAGTCCCGCCCCTCCAGCTCGTACTCCGGGTCGTAGCGCCCGGGGCCGTAACTGCGGGAGAAGCGGACGTCGAGCTCCTTCTCGTAGTACGCGTTCCACGGCAGGTCCAGGCGGCACTTGCCGATGTCGACGACCCGCCCGCGGTCCCTGCTCAGCCGGGCGGCCAGTTCGACGGGCTGGTTGCTGCCGCCGCCGGCGGCCAGGTACACCTGGTCCACGCCGTGACCGCCGGTGAGTTCGGCGGCGGCGTTCTCCACCGCGGTGGAGGCCGGATCGCCGCAGGCCACCGCGCCCAGCTCGGCGGCCAGCGCGCAGCGCACCGGGTCCGGGTCGACCCCGATGACGCGGACCCCTGAGGCGGCCAGCAACTGCACCACGAGCTGCCCGATCAACCCGAGGCCGATGACCAGTGCGGTGTCGCCGAGCTGCGGCTCACCGCGGCGGACGCCCTGCAGCGCGATCGACCCGACGGTGCCGAAGGCGGCGTGCCGCGCCGCGAGGCCGTCCGGAACCGGGGTGTAGAGGTTCCTCGGCACCCAGTTCAACTCGGCGTGCAGAGCGTGCTCGTTGCCGGCGCAGGCCACGAGGTCGCCGACCTTCACGTCGTCGACGCCCGCGCCGACCTGCTCGACCACCCCGCACAGCGAGTAGCCGAGCGGCGTGTACGAGTCCAGCTTGCCCATCACCTTGCGGTAGGTGGCCGGCACCCCGTTGGTGGCCACGCTCTGCACGACCTTGGCCACCTGGTCCGGCCGGGAGCGCGCCTTGCCCAGCATCGACATGCCGGCCTCGGACACCTTCATCAGCTCGGTCCCGGTGGAGATCAGCGAGTAGGCGCTGCGGACCAGCACACCGCCCGGCTTGCATCCCGGCACCGGCACGTCGAGCAGAGCCAGCTCGCCGCTCCGGTAGTTCTGAACGACCTGTTTCACCCGAAGTCCTCTTGTCTCTACGCCGTCAGGGAGGAGTGCCGGTCGGACCCGGAGGTCGCGTCGCGGTACCAGTACTCGAGGGTCAGCACATGCCACAGATGCTTGGAGAAGTCCCGGTGCCCGGCGGCGTCCTCGGCGACCATCCGGGCCAGTGCGTCGCGGCGCAGCAACCCGGACGTCACCAGCGCGCCGTCGTTCACCACCTCGCGCACCAGCGGGGCCAGGTCCCGGCTCATCCAGGCCCGCAGCGGCGCGCTGAACAGGCCCTTGGGCCGGTACACGATCTCCCGGGGCAGGATCGAGCAGGCCGCCTCCTTCAGCACGGCCTTGCCCTGCCGTCCGACGATCTTCCGGTCGCCGGGCACCGCGAACGCCGCCCTGACCACCTCGACGTCCACGTACGGCACCCGCACCTCGGTCGACGCGGCCATGCTCGAACGGTCCGTGTAGGCGAGGTTCAGGCCCGGCAGGAACATCCGGGCGTCGCCCAGGCACATCCGGTTGACGAAGTCGTCGAGGTCGTTGTCCCGGTAGGTGTCCGCATGCTCGGTCAGCACCTCGTCGACCGTCCCGGCCAGGTCCGGATCGACCAGGGCGAGCAGTTCGCCGCGGTCGTACATGGTGTAGCTGCGCCGGAACGCGGTCTCCTCCGGCAGATCGGCGAAGGAGAGGAACCGCTTCGCGAAGCGCACCGACCGGTACCCCCGGCGGGACGTGGCGACCGGCAGCCGGTCGACGGCCGCGGACAGGCCGCGCCGCAGCGGCCGCGGGACCCGCTGGTAGCGCAGCGCGAGCAGGTTGGCCAGGTGCTTGCGGTACCCGCCGAACAGCTCGTCGGCCCCCATCCCCGACAGCATCACCTTGACGCCGGCCTCCCGGGCGGCCGAGCAGATCAGGAACGTGTTGATCGCGGCCGGGTCGCCGATCGGCTCGTCCAGGTGATACGTCATCCGCGGCAGCAGGTCGAGCACGTTCGGAGCGATCTCGATCTCGTGCAGGTCGACGCCGAACCGCTCGGCCACCTGCCGGGCGTAGCGCAGGTCGTCCGGCATCGCCTCGAACCTGGCGTCCTCGGCGCGGAAACCGATCGTGTAGGCGGAGATCCCGGGCCGGTCGCGGGCCGCCAGCGCGGTCAGATAGCTGGAGTCCAGCCCGCCGGAGAGGAACGTCGCCACGGGGACGTCGGAGAGCAGGTGGCGCCGGGTCGACTCCTCGACGGCGGCGGCGACATCCGGCTGCTCGCCGGCCAGCGCCCGCTCCCGTCCCTCCGCGGCCACGTCCCGCAGGTGCCAGAACCGGCCGCGCTGCACCCGGCCGTCGGGCCGGCACCGCAGCCAGCTCCCCGGCGGCAGCTTCTCCGCCTCGCGGAACGCGCACCGCGAGTCCGGCACCCAGTAGTACAGCAGCGAGGCCACCAGTGCCGCGGGGTCCACCTGGAGCGAGCCCCCGGACACCGCGGCGAGCGCCTTGAGTTCGGAGGCGAACACCAGCCCCTCGCCGCGCCGGAGCAGGAACAGCGGCTTGATGCCGAGCTGGTCGCGGGCGAGCACCAGCTCACCGGTCCGCTCGTCGAACACCCCGAACGCGAACATGCCGCGCAGCCGGGGCAGGCAGTCCGTGCCCCAGCGCCGCCACGCCTGAAGCAGCACCTCGGTGTCGGAGGTGCCGCGGAAGCGCACCCCGGCCGCCGACAGTTCGGCACGCAGCTCGGGCGCGTTGTACAGCTCTCCGTTGTAGGTCAGGGCGAGGCCGTCCGAGACCATCGGCTGGGCGCCGGTCCCGGACAGGTCGATGATGGCCAGCCGGCGGTGCCCCAGGTGCACTTCGCCGTCGCCGACGGGGTGGCCGTACCGGCCCGCCCCGTCCGGGCCGCGGTGGGCGAGGGTTTCGGTGAGCCGGTCGGTCACCGCCTTCCCGTCCGGCCATCGGTACGTACCTGCGATGCCACACATGTGCTAGCGCGCCTCCTGGTCGCTGTCCGGGACCTGCGCCGCCCGTATCGGCAGCCGCTCCGCCCGCTGCCGGCCCGCCCCGTTCTGCCGGGCGAGCTGCTCGTTCCGGCCGCGCGGGGCGGTGCGCACGCCGTCCCACAGCGTGCCGTCGGTGCGGTCCCGCGGATCGGGGTCGACCAGCACCACACCGATCACCCCGATGCCCTGGTCGGCGAGGTGCCGTGCCACGGTGTGCAGCCACGCGGCGCCGGCGTGCCCGGCCCGCACGACGAGCACGGTCCGGGCGCCGAGGTACCGCAGTTCGGTCCACGCCCCGCCGGGCGCCACCGAGCCGACGCCGATCCGCCGCTCCCGCGGCGACACCGCCGCGGCGTGCTCGCCGTCGACCACGGCGGGGTCGGCCGGCTTCGGGCGGCGGTCGGCTAGCCGCCGGCCGGGCAGGCCGTCGACGACGACCACCGGCCCCTCCGCCGCCAGCGCCCGGGCCACGTCCAGGGCGAGCCCGCCGGCGGTGCGCGCACAGCCCAGCTCCAGCAGGGACACCGGTGCGGCGGAGCCGCGCAGGGTGCGGGCCAGGGACGCGGCGAGGCGCGTCCGCGCCGCCCGGGCGCGCCGGCGCCGCCACGGCCCCCCGGACCCGCGGGGCAGCTCCGCGACGACCGAGGCGCCGAGGTCGGCCGCGATGTCCCGGCGCAGCACGGGGCGGTCCGCCACGACCGTGCCGACCGCGGCCGCCGCGAGCCCGAGGAAGAGCCCGAGGACGAGTCCGATCGCGGCGTCGGTGGCGGCGGTCCTGATCAGCGAGTGACGCACCGCGCGCGGTGCGTCCACGATCTGCGTACCGGCGATGAGTTGGGGCGTGCCGACGCGCGCTTCCGCGGCACGCTGGGCGAAGTCGGTGATCCGCGAGGTCAGTTCGGCGCGTTGGGCGAAGAGGGATTCCAGGTTCGCCGACGCGTTCGGCTCGCTCTGCGGCGGCGCGTCCCCGATCGCCTTGTTGACCTGGGTGAGTTCGTCCCGCATGCGGTCGCGCTGGGCGAGCAGGCTGTCGGCCTTGGCGCTCGCGGCCTCCTCGATCCGCCGCACGTGGTCCGCGACGAACGCGTCGGCCACCGCCCTGGCGCGGGCGACGGCCTGTGCGTCGCTGTCCCCCGTCGCGGTGATCTGCAGCAGGTTGTTGGTCAGGCCGATGCCGTCGTAGTGCTGCATGAAGTCCTCCGGCTTCTCCCGGGACCCGAGGGTCTGCTGGGCCCTGCCGGCGATCCGGGTGGTGTGCAGCAGCGCGGCGTCGGTGCGGATCAGCGTTCCGGGGTCGTTCGGCTGGTCCGCCTGGTGTGCCACCAGCACCTTGGTCACCGCGGTCGGCGGCGCCGGCAGCAGGATCGCCACCGCCGCGCCGAGGAGCAGCCCCAGCAGCGCCATGGATCCCCAGAGGCGGCGCCGCCTGCGCACCGCCACCACCAGCACCTGCAGGTCCAGCAGCGGGGCGGCGGCGGGCGGTTCCGGATTGGTGTGCGTCGTCACCCTGGGCCTCCCGTCGCGTGGTCGCCGACCGCGAGCGCCGGTACGGCCGCGGCGTCCGCGGGACCCCCGGCGGGGCGCGGCGGACGGTCCCGGACGGCGCCGGTGAGGACGACGCCGACGATCTCGTGCCCGGCGTCCGCGCACGCCTCGGCGATGCCGGTGAGCTCTGCCGCGGTCCAGTTGCCCGTGCTCAGCACGACCAGGGCACCTGACTCGTCGCCCCGGTCGGGCACCATCGGCCGGGTGACCGGGACCTCCACCACCCGCAGGGCGGGGCATCCGGTGCCCGAGGAGCTCGGGAGCGGGTCGTTCCCGGCCTCCGCGACGAGCCGTTCGGCGGCCCGGCGGGCGCTCTCGTCCCCGTCCGGGACGACGACCAGCAGTTCCTGCGGGGACGGCGACCGGTCCTGGAGGCGGGCGCACACCCGCCGGTAGCGGACCCGCCTGCTCGCCTCGTCGCCGGACGGCTGCGGGGCGGGCGTGTCCCAGCGGGTGTCGACGCCCAGCAGCCGCCGGATCCGGGCCCGCGGGCCGCGTGCCCCGGCCCGGTGCGCGGGCGGTTCGTCGGGGACGTCGACGGTCCCCAGCACCGTCGAGCCGAGTGCCGCGGCGATCTCCGGTTCGCCGCGCAGCCGACGGCTCATCCGGGCGGCGGCCAGATGGCCGACGACTGCGAGCAGGAGGAACAGCAGCGCCCCCGCGGCGACGAGCTGCGTCCTGGTCGGCGGTGCCTCGCCGGCCGGTCGGGCCGCCGGCCCCATGACGACCATGTTGGCCTTCCCGGTCGCCGGGTCGGCCTGGTCCAGTTTGTCGATGGCCTCCTGCAGCGTGGTGCGCAGCTTCGCCAGTTCCGTGCGGGTCTGCACGCTCTCCACGGTCCGGCCCGGGTCGGCCGCGTCGGCCAGTTCGCTGATGCGCCGGCTGGTCTGCACCACCAGCTTCCGGACGTTCTCGGGCTGCGTCGCCGACTCGGCCTCGGAGTCCTCGCCCGCAACCTGCGCGGCGAACGTGACGAACTGCTGGACCACCTGGTCGGAGAGCTGCTGCGCGTGCCGGGGGGTGTCCGCCGTGCCGGAGACCTTGATGATGTTCCCGTCGGTGGCCGCGGCGCTCACCCGGTCCCGCAGATCCTTGCCGTGGCCGCCGCTCCAGTGGAGCGCGGCGGCCGCACGGTCCAGTACCACCGAACTGGTCGCGATCTCCGCCTGGGTCCGCAGCTCGCGCTCCTCCCACGCCCCCGGCAGCAGAACCGAGGCCGACGTCGTGTAGCGCGGCGGGAAGAGCAGGGAGGTGCCGTAGCCGACGAGGGCACCCACCAGGGTGAGGACGGCGAGCAGCCGCCGGCGCCGTCCGATGATCCGTCCGATCGTGGCCAGGCGTATCGTGTCGTCGCTCAACGGTGCGGCCTCCTCCGCGCCCGGTACGTGCCGCCCGCCGGCTCCGGCCGGCGGTCGCGGCAGGCGGCGGCGTAGGCGGCGAGCAGTGATCGCTGGGAGTTCCGCCAGGAGAGCGGCCCGCTGATCCGCTCCTGGCCGATCTTGCCCATCCGGGCCCGCTCCGCCGGATCGTCCATCAGCCGCGCGATGAGCCGGGCGAACTCGGTCTCGTCGTCGGCGGGTGCGTAGACGGCGGCGTCACCGGCGGAGACCCGGGCCTCCCGGAGGTCGAACGAGACGATCGGACGGCCCATCACCATGTACTCCAGGACCTTGTTCATGGTCGACAGGTCGTTGAGCGGATTGTGCGGGTCGGGGGAGAGGCAGACGTCCGCGGTGCACAGGTAGCGCACCAGGTCGGCGTCCGGGATCCGCCCGGTGAACTGCACCTGCTCCGAGAGGCCGAGTTGCCGGGACAGCTCCACCATCGCGTCGTAGGTGTCGCCGCCGCCGACGAACACCGCGTGCCAGTCGGTCCGCCCGAGTGCGTCGCGCAGTCTCGCCAGGGCCCGCAGGGCGTAGTCGACGCCGTCCTGCGGCCCCATGACGCCGAGATAGCACAGCAGATGGGGCTTGCCGCGCTTCAGCTCCGGCTCGGGCGGTACCGGGTGGAACCGGTCGACGTCGGGTGCGCTGCGCACCACGAAGACGTCCTCCGGGCGCCGGCCGCCGCGGCGCACCGCGACGTCGCGGTAGCTCTCGTTGGTGGCGAGCACCACGTCGGCGGACCGGTAGGTCAGCCGTTCCAGCGCGCACACGGCGCGGTAGAGCAGGTCCCGGCCGCGGCCGAACCGGGAGAGGTACAGCTCGGGGACCAGGTCGTGCTGGTCGAAGACGAAGCGTGTCCCGCGCCGCTTCAGCCACAGAGCGGGCAGGAACAGCAGGTCGGGCGGGTTGCAGGCGTGCACGACGTCGACCGGGCCGATCCTGCGGGCCAGCCTGACCGTGTGCCACAGTGCCGAGCCGTACTCCCGCAAGTAGCCGGCCGGGCCGCCGGTGGCCGCGCGTAACGGGTAGCGGTGGATGCGCACCCCGTCGATCTCCGCCTCCGCCTCCGTGTCCCGTTTGGTGCCCCGGGGGCAGATGACGTGTACTTCCCAGCCGGCGTCGCGCAGCGTGGTGCACTCCTGCCACACGCGGCGGTCGAACGGCACGGAGAGGTTCTCCACCAGGATCAGCGCGCGCCGGTCCGACCGGTCACCGCTGGTTGTGTTACCAAGCAAGGCCCATGTACCCCGGTTCTGTCTGGCGCGTCTCGGCGTCGGGAAGGCGGATGAGGTCGACGATCAGCGGGCCGTCACCGTGCGGCAGTGCCGACAGCACGGCCGGGTCCCTGGTCCCGACCAGGCACACCTCGGCGTGGTCCAGCACCTCGTCGACGGAGTCGGCGAGCAGCTGCGCGAGGTGCGGCAGCCTGGTCTCGATGTACTCGCGGTTCGCGCCGAGAAGCCGGGAGAGGCTCACGTTGGCGTCGTAGATCTTCAGGTCGTACCCCTTGCCGAACAGCCGCTCCGCCAGCTCGACGAGCGGGCTCTCGCGGAGGTCGTCGGTGCCGGGTTTGAAGGACAGGCCGAACAGGCCCGCCCGGCGTTTGCCGGTCCGCTCGACCAGCTCCACCGCGCGCTGCAGATGGTCGGAGTTGGAGGGCAGCACGTGCGACAGGATGGGCACCGAGACGTCGGCCCGCCGCGCCGCGTGGACCAGGCTGCGCAGGTCCTTGGGCAGGCAGGAGCCGCCGAAGGCGAAGCCGGGACGCAGGTAGGCGGGGCTGATGTTGAGCTTGCGGTCCGCCAGGAACACGTCCATCACCTGGTGCGAGTCCACCCCGAGTGCCTGGCACACCGCGCCCAGCTCGTTCGCGAATCCGATCTTGAGGCCGTGGAACGCGTTGTCCGCGTACTTGATCGCCTCGGCCGTCGGGACCGGCACCCGGAACACCTCGCCGGGCAGCCCTCCGTACAGCGCCAGCACCGCGTCGCCGCTCGCCCGGTCGAGCTCGCCGACGACGGTCTTGGGCGGATCGAAGAAGTCCCGCACGCTGGTGCCCTCGCGCAGGAACTCCGGGTTGACCGCGACCCCGACGTCCACCCCGGCCGTCCCGCCGAGGTGCTTCTCCAGGATCGGCACCAGCAGGTTCAGGCAGGTGCCCGGGAGCATGGTGCTGCGGAACACCACGGTGTGCCGCCCGCCGCGCCCCCCGCGCTCCGCCAGCGCGGCACCGATCTGCCCGGTGACCCGCTCCAGGAACGTCGTGCACAGACTGCCGTTGGGCTCCGACGGCGTGCCCACGCACACCAGCGACACCTCGCTGCCGGCGATCGCCTCGCGGACGTCGCCGGTGGCGCGTAACGCTCCGCTGCGCACGACCCCGGCGATCAGCTCGCCGATGCGCTCCTCGACCACCGGGGCCTTGCCGTCGTTGACCAGGTCGACCTTCACCTGGTTCACGTCGACGCCGATGACCTCGTGCCCCATGTCGGCCAGGCACGCGGCCGACACGCAGCCCACGTAGCCGAGTCCGAAGACGCTGACTCTCATGACCCGTTCCTCCCCCCAGGCAGACCCTTTCGGCCTGCGGTTCGCGCGAGGGCCGGCCCTCGGCCTGCGCGCATCAGTAGGCCCCCTGCCCGTAGAGCACGGCACGCAGCGTCTTCCACAGGATCACCGTGTCCAGCGCGAGCGACCAGTCCTCCACGTACCGCAGGTCCAGCCGGACCGCCTCCTCCCACGACAGGTCGCTGCGTCCGCTGATCTGCCACAGTCCGGTGAGCCCCGGTTTGACCAGCAGCCGCCGCCGGATGTCCGGCCCGTACGCGGCGGTCTCCTCCGGCAGCGGAGGCCGCGGACCGACGAGCGACATCGATCCGGTGAGCACGTTGCACAGTTGCGGGAGTTCGTCGATCGAGTACCGGCGCAGCACCGCTCCCACCCGGGTCACCCGCGGATCCCGGCGGAGCTTGAACAGGGGCCCGGCCCCCTCGTTGCGGTCGGCCAGTTCGGCGCGTGCCCGGTCGGCCCCGGCGACCATGGTGCGGAACTTGAGCATGGTGAACTCGCGGCCGTCCTTGCCGACTCTGCGCTGGCGGTAGAACGCCCCGCCCCGGCTCTCCACCAGCACCAGCAGCCCCACGCACACCATCAGCGGTGCGAACAGCAGCAGCAGGACCGCCGCTCCCAGCCGGTCGACGACCCCCTTGACCGCCCGCCGGCCGCCGGTGAAGGTCGGCATGCTGACCCGCAGCAGCGGGATCCCGAGCACCGCGTCGACGTGCAGCCGCGGGCCGGCCACCTCCATCAGCACGGGGGCCACGACCATTTCGGCGTCGCTGCCCTCGAGGTTCCAGGCCAGCCGCTGCAGCCGGTCCGGTGACCAGTGCGGGTCGGGTGTGACGGCGACGACGCGGTAGCCGTCGCGGCGGATGTGGTGGGCGACGTCCGTCAGCCGGCCGACGACCGGCACTCCGTCGACCCGGTCACCGTCGAGCCCCGGTTCGTCCGTCGTGCACACCGCGTCGACCCGCCAGCCGAGATGCGGGAACTTGCGGGTCCGGGTGATCAGGTCGCGTACGGTGGTCCGGCTTCCGGCGGCGAGCACCGGTCGCAGGCACCGTCCGTCCTTCCGCTGCCGGTGCAGCCAGAGCCGCAGCAGATATCTCGCGGTCATGGTGACGAGCGCGATAGCGGGAATCGCGACGAAGATCCAGAGTTTGATGTTGCGTGAGGTGAGGGCGATTCCCCCGAGCGCCAGTGCGACGGTCGCCATGAAAAGTGAACGTCCGAGGCGGCGGAATTCTTCTGCTCCCTGGCCGAGAACCGCCGGTGACCACGCTCGGCTCACCGCGAGTGCCCCGAGCACCAGCAGTTCGGTGCCGAATGCGAGAATCCCCCACTTCTCGTGCCAGTTGGCGGCGTCCCGCGCTCCGAAGAAATTGCCGATCGCCGCCACCACAAAGGCGGTGGCCACGGTGTCGCTGGTGATGACGGTACGTCGGTACCGCTGCTCCCAATCGTTTGCCGGTTGACCGATCGCCCCGTCCGCCACACGCTCGCGCGCAGACGGAAACGGGCTGGCTAATCCCCCTTGGCGCACAGAACCCCCCAGGTCCCCAGTGGTCTACGTGTTCCCCTGGCACCGTTCGTTCCCCGGGAGGCCCCCGCCTCCCGCGCCGCGCTGATCCTCGCCGCGGTGAGCCCCCGCTCCCGCGCATGGCATATCGGCTGATGCAGAACTGGTTGAACGACACACCCTGGTGGCGGCGGACGCGACCGTCCTGCCGGACTCTCCAGGTACATGGGAACCCGAGAACTCGGGTGCCCCCCCACTCGACGCCCTTCCAGGGCTCCGAGAATTGATCACCCCCACGTCCGGCGCGGGACGCGAGTGCTGGCTTTCCGTAGCGCCGAACCTATAGATCATTCATTGGTCGTCGTGTGCCCGAACAGCTGAAGCACGGTCAATCTAGACCATCGGGGCCGGTATGTAGAGAGGATGTGGGTAATTCGCGCTCAAGGTTTCGGGCTGCGTGCGCCGTTCGGCGACCGTCCTGTTGTACGCGGCCTCGGCGAGGCGGGCAAGACGGCATGTCGACGCCGTCGCGGGCGCCGCCGCCGTCGCCGGGCAGCGCGGGCGGGCGGTCCGGGGTGCGGGCGACGCGGAGCGGTGCGCACGCGGGACGCGGGCAGCGCGGGCGTGCGGTCCGGGGCGTCGGCGTGCGCCGGTGGGCGCCGGGCCGGGGTGGGCGCGTGCGCCGGTGGTTGTTCTTCACTGCACTTCACCCGGAGTCGAGTCGCCATTCAGCACCACAGCGAGCGGGTCGACTGCCGGGCGTCGCCGTCACGTGCCGGAGCCGGAGCCGCCCGACCGGTCCCGCGGCCTCGGCCTGCGGCGCCGGTCGGGCGGCTCCGCCCGGCGTGGGGGATCCGCCGCGTCGGCGTGCGGCGGATCCCCTCGCCCCGTGCCGTTCCGGCGGTTCGGGACGTGGCGGGCTCTCGGGCCGGGGCTCGGTGGCTCAGCTGCGGCAGCCGGTGGTGAAACCTCGGTCGTGCAGGCCGGTGCAGAACGCGTCCTCGGCCTGGCCGTACTGCGACAGCCGGCCGTCGACGAACCAGGTGCTGTTCACCGGGAAGTCGAACGAGCCGTCGTTCCTGCCGTCCCAGCCGTAGCGGAAGTCGAGGTTGATGTAGGTGACGGTGCGGATGACGTCGGAGAGGTCGTACGTCCCCGACATGTTCGGGACCGGGCCGGAGTAGTTCAGCAGCCCGAACAGCCGTTTGGTCCACTCGGCTCCGCGGTCCTGCTCCAGGCCGCGGGTGGAGGTGCCGTCGGCGGTGAAGTTCATCATCCCGCTCTCGGACACGATCATGTGCTTGCCGTGGTCCTTGGCGAACTTCATCATCTTCAGGACGTTGCCGTCGTAGTCCCAGTCCTTCCACACCGCGGCGTCGTTGCCGTACCGGTCCTTGCCGATGTAGGCGTTGCGGCACTGCAGCGTGCCGGTGTCGTAGTTGTCCGGC
This sequence comes from Streptomyces sp. MS06, assembly GCF_047200655.1. Lineage (NCBI taxonomy): Bacteria > Bacillati > Actinomycetota > Actinomycetes > Kitasatosporales > Streptomycetaceae > Streptomyces > Streptomyces sp. MS06. The sequence continues at coordinate 116,383 of NZ_JBJZOJ010000005.1, read as the reverse complement.
GGGGTGCCGTTGTACAGGTAGCCGTTGTCGTAGATCGGCATGCACAGCTCGTGTGCGAAGACCGAGACCCCGATCTCGTCGACGACGTCGTCACCGGGGTACATCTTGGCGTACTCGCCGCGCACCGGGTGGAAGACGAAGCGGACGTTGTCCTGGTGCGTCCTGCTGCGGAACATGTTCCGCAGGGTGCGGAAGGCGTTCTTGTACGAGGAGCAGCTGCTGTCCGTGCAGTGGTAGTAGCTGCTGACCTCGTAGTCGAGGCGCAGCAGGAACGTGGCGTCGGGGTGGGCGTTGATGAAGTCGACGAGGGTGGTGAACCGGTCGGTGTAGGCGCCGTCGGCGAGCTCCTGGGTGACCTCGCGGGAGCGGGCCGCCTTGGTGCTCTCGTCGCCGCCGTCGAAGCCGGGCGGGTTGTCCTTCCAGCTGATGCCGACCTGGACGGTCTTCCCGCGGTCCGCGAGGAACGTCGCGTAGTCGCGGTGGCCCTGGTTCACCCACGTCCCGGACTTGACCTCGTAGTAGACGGAGCCGCCGGCGGGTGCGTCGGCGAAGGAGGTGTAGTCGTCCCAGGCCGCCTTGGTGGACTGGCCGATCAGCAGTTGGCGGGACGGCGTCGACTGCGTCGTGGCGGCGGGCTGCCCGGTCGTGGCGGCGGGCTGCCCGGTCGCGCCGGAGGGTGCTTGGTCCGCGAGGGCGGCGTCGGCCGCCGACATGGTGGCGCCCGCCAGCGCGGTGGCGCAGACCAGGCCCGTGGCGCCGGCCAGGACGGAGTTGTCGCTGTGCGAGGCGACGACGAACGTCCAGTACAGGCCGCACTGTCGGTGATGCACCGGGCCGGAGTGCTGCGAGGCTTCCTGACGGCGCGGCAGGTGTGGATCCGGCCCGACGGCACCGTCGTGCTCGCCGGCACGGGCATCGGGACCCTGATGGCCGCGCACTGCGTCGCGCCGCTGCCGGCCGCACCCGAGTGGGACGCCGGGGGCACGGGCGGCGAACCCGCCGACCTGTGGGCGGTGGGCCGGCTGCTCGCGGTGCTGCTCGGTGTGCGGGTGGAGCCGTACGGAGACACGATCCCCGTCGGAGGCCGACCGGGCCCGACAGGACGTCCGGCCCGACAGGACGTCCGAGTGCGAGGGAGCGTCCGGGCGTGACGTACCGGGCCGGCCCGCTGACGTCGGCCGTCCGCGGGCTGCTGCGCTGTAGAACACCTTTGGCCTGAAGCGAGCCCGGAGTGAGCGCGGCAGGGCGCCCACCCCGGGCTCGCTCGCTACAAGGGGTCTCGCACGGTCTCCACGGAGCCGTTGCGTCGAGCTCGCTCCGCCGCGAGAACGGAGAGGTGGCTGAGCAGAGAGTCCCGCGGGCCTGACTTGATTCGGGTGGGATCTTTGGTGGCCACCGCTTCGATGAAGGCACCCATGAGCCCTGCATCACCACCGCCGTGGCCGCCCGAAGCGTTCATCGCGCCGTCACCCGTCACGGCTATCGATTCCTCAGTGCGGGTCAGGAAGTCATAGACGCGGATAGTTTGACCGTCGCCGACGAGTTCGCCGTGTGTGCCAAAGATGCGGGTGCTGCGGTTGCCTACCGCCTCAGTGAACGCGGTCATCGTAAAGGTGGCGGTGGCTCCTCCGGGGTATTCCATGGCGACGACCTGGTGGTCAACGACGTCGTTGTCGCAGCCGTACACACACCGCCCGTACGGACCCACTCGGAGGGCCTCCTTCAACGCGTCGGGCGTGAAGTCGTCGACGACGACGCTGAGCGGCCAACGATGCTCCTTCCGCTCCAGCAGCTCACCGTAGAAGCGAGGGGCCGAGTAGGGGCACTCGGCCGTGACGGAGCAGTCCAAGCAACGGTCGGCCGCGCCCACAGGCCGGTTCGCGGGAGAGAAGTGGGACAGCCTGCCGAAACTTGAAACGCGGGCTGGTGGCTCGCCGAGGACGTATTGCAGCCAGTCCAAGTCATGGCAGGACTTGGCCATCAGCATGGACGTCGCCTCGTCGCTGCGTCGCCAATTGCCGCGGACGAAGGAATGAGCCTGGTGCCAGAAGCCCACCGGTTCCAGGTGCTGGATGCTGACGATGCTACCGAGCCGTCCTGAGTCAACGATCTGCTTGAGGGCGCTGGTGTACGGGGTGTAGCGCAGAACGTGCCCTACGGAGAGCATGACGCCGGAGCGCTCTACTGCTGTGACAATCTCTCTGCAGGAGGCCTCGTCCAAAGCCATCGGCTTCTCGACCATGATGTGGTATCCGAGGGTCGCGAAGGCCACGGCCGGCTCCACATGCAGGCGGTCCGGTGTGCAGATCAGCACGGCATCAGCGATCTTGCCGAGGGCGGCGAGGTCTCTCCAGTCCGAAGTGCTCCGCTCCGGCGGAAGAGCGTGATCATGTACAAACCGCGTCCGGTGCACCTCACGCGGCTCGGCGACACCAACAACGCGCGCGCGGTCGGGGTGCGCCAGAGCCCACTTGGCATGCTTGGCGCCACGGTCACCGGCGCCGAGGACGATGAGAGACACAGGCGGCATGCTGGAACCCTAGCGATTCTCCAGAAAGGTCTGCGCTGCTGATGACGAAATCGGACGACCGGTTGACACTCGAGTAACGGCAGCTTCTCAGCGTGGAAGCGTGACCGTTCGGAGCATCCCCCGTGTTGGCTGAGGACCAGCCACGCCCGCCCTGGGGCACCTCGGCACCCGGAACACCCCCGCGTCGGCGGGGAGGACTGGCCCGATGCGTGCTCGCCGGCCCCAGCCTCTGAAACACCCCCGCGTCGGCAGGGAGGACGTCGCCCGCGTCGCCGACCAGCTGATCGACACCGGAACACCCCCGCGTCGGCGGGGAGGACCCGCGCGGGTCGCTCTTCCAGTCCGACCACTCCGGAACACCCCCGCGTCGGCGGGGAGGACGGACGCCCGGTAGTAGCTGCGTACGGCTCCGTCGGAACACCCCCGCGTCGGCGGGGAGGACGTGAAGTTCAGCGTCGCGTTCAACCGGCGCACCGGAACACCCCCGCGTCGGCGGGGAGGACAAGTCGGACATCATCGCGGCCGCGGTGGTGCGCGGAACACCCCCGCGTCGGCGGGGAGGACCGCCTGGTGCTTCAGCCACGGCCGCCTCCACGCGGAACACCCCCGCGTCGGCGGGGAGGACCGCTCCTCGGCCTTCAGGGCATCCGCGCGATCCGGAACACACCCGCGTCGGCGGGGAGGACCCGAGGAGACCCACCGTGAGCTACCCGAGCATCGGAACACCCCCGCGTCGGCGGGGAGGACCTGACGAGGACGTGCGCGCGTTCGTGCAGCGTCGGAACACCCCCGCGTCGGCGGGGAGGACGGCCTGCGTCGTGAGCAGCTCGTAGCGTTCCTCGGAACACCCCCGCGTCGGCGGGGAGGACTCCACGTGGGCGTGGCTGCCCGGCATCAAGGACGGAACACCCCCGCGTCGGCGGGGAGGACAGCCACGCGGGCAAGCCACGTCTTGATCTCGTCGGAACACCCCCGCGTCGGCGGGGAGGACCCCGCCGGTTCGATGGTGGTCTGTGGCTGCTGCGGAACACCCCCGCGTCGGCGGGGAGGACATCGGGACGTCACCCGCAACCACCGGCCGCCGCGGAACACCCCCGCGTCGGCGGGGAGGACTGCCGTTCACCGGCGCCCTACTCATGACCGGCCGGAACACCCCCGCGTCGGCGGGGAGGACACCAGGAATTGAAATGCGGTACGCAGCGTGTGCGGAACACCCCCGCGTCGGCGGGGAGGACGAAGCCCAGCTGGAGCTGGACAAGGCAGACGGCGGAACACCCCCGCGTCGGCGGGGAGGACATCTCCCACACCTCCACCCCGAAGTACGTGATCGGAACACCCCCGCGTCGGCGGGGAGGACCCACGCAGCCCCAGACCGGTCTCCGGCTGGGGCGGAACACCCCCGCGTCGGCGGGGAGGACACTTCCTGACCTGCAGCTTAGAACTCGCTTTGCAGTTTCTTTGCCTTTGGTGGTCCTGCCATGCGGATCAGGGTAAGGCCTTCGAAGTCGACGGGGATGCGGCGGCGGGTGCCGGCGGTGCGGAGGGCGTAGCCCTGTTCGGTGGGGGCGGGGTGGATGAGGAGGGCGGCGCCGTCGGTGACGGTTTCGGTGACGGCGGACCAGAGTTCGTCGCGGACGCGGGCGGAGACGCTGCCGACGAAGATGCCGGGCAGTACTTCGCTGGTCCAGCGGGTGAGGGCGCCGCGTAGGTGGTCGGGGACGGCGGTGGTGGCGATGACGACCATGGAGGGCATCAGTTGCCGCCTTCGGCGTAGTTGACGCCTGCGGGCAGGGCACCGTCTTGGGGGTCCCAGAGGTGGACCATGTCGACGTCGCGTCGTTCGGAGCGGTCTTCGGGTTCGGCGCCGGGGGTGAGCAGGGTCTGGATGTCGTTGACGATGCGGGGCAGGAGGCGCAGGAGGCGGAGTTCTTCGCGGAAGCGGCGGCGTGCTTCTTGTTCGGGGTTGGGGGATTGGTGGAGGGCGAAGGCGGCGGGGAGGGTCGTTTCGGCTTTGTAGAGGTCGGCGATGTCGTAGACGAAGGCGTGCTGGGTGCCGGCGTGGACGAAGCCGAGTGCGGGGCTGCAGCCCAGGGCGAGCAGGGCTGCGTGGACGGTGCCGTAGAGGCAGGTGTTGGCGGCTGAGAGGGCGAGGTTGACGGGGTCCTGGGTGTGCCACTGGTCGGGGTGGTAGTTGCGGCGGAAGCGGCCGATGCCGTGTTGTTGGGCGAGGAGTCGGTAGAGGGCTTTCATCCGCTGGCCTTCGAGGCCGCGCAGTTGCGCGAGGGTCGTGCCGTCGGGTACTTCGTCGTTGAATCGCATGCCGTACATGCGGGTGGCGGTGTGGAGGCGGCGTTCGGGGTCGGTCCAGGCGGCGACTTGTTGTTCGAGCCAGTGGGTGGTGAGGGAGTCGGGCAGGATTGCGGCGTAGGTGCGGACGATGCCGGCGCCGGTGCAGACGACGCTGGTGCCGTGGCGGGCGAGGGTGGCCAGGGCTGGTGTGGTGATGGAGACGCCGGGGCCGAGCAGGAGGCAGGACAGGGCGGCGGTGGGGATGTAGACGGTGTCGGTGCGGCGGTCCTCGGTGGGGATCTGGGCGCACACGCCGGTGTCGTCCTGCACGATGCGGACCATGTCCATGTAGAGGAAGGACAGGGAGTCCGCGACGCGGGGCAGCATGGCGAGGGTGGGGGCGGCGAGGCGTTTGCGTGCGTCGCCGCCCCTTCTCGGTGCGCTCATGAGGTTCGGGACGGGGCGAGGCTGAGGAGGCCGGCGCCGTAGGCCTTGCCGCGGCCGATGCCGGTGAGGACGGCTTGGGTGAGGGCCTGGGGGTCGGTGATGGTGGCGGTTCCGTCGTAGCGGACCAGGCTGTGCCGCATGGACGGGGCGTCGGCGCCGCGCGCTCTGGCCGGGGCGAGGTTGGTGGGGGTGAGGACGTGGAGCTGGAGTCCGGCGTCGGCGGCGCGTTGTCTCCACCAGTGGTCGGCTTCCGGCCCGGCCAGCGGGATGATGCGGCCCCGCCGGCCCTTTTGCTGAAGCGGTAGGCGTTCTCGTTTGACGGGGTTGAGGACGATTCGGTAGTTGACTGCCAGGCCTTCGCGGAGGGCGGCGAACATGGGGGCCAGGTCCTTGACGTCGGCGTGTCCGTAGTCGGCGGGCAGCCGGCCGGGATCGATGGTGTTGCCTTGGATGAGCAGGGTGCTGGCGGTGGTGGTTTCGTCGACGCGGTAGAGCAGGCCTGCCGTGCGGCGGGGGGCGTCTCCGAGGTCGTCGGGGGCGAGCCGCATGACGGTGCGGTGCATGTGGGTGGCGTCGCGCAGGTCGCGCTGCACGGCTCGGCTGTAGGGGTTGAGGCGGATCCGGGCGATCACGCCGGTGGGGCTCATGCGGCGTTCTCCTCCAGGCAGTAGGCGATCAGCCGGTCCATCAGCTGCCGGCGGGGGCAGGCCAGGGAGTGCGCGAGGCGGTGCTCGACCCGGTAGATGCGCCGGGTGCGGTGGCTGCGCTGGTGCTGGGCGAAGCTGACCGGGTGGTCGTTGGCGGCCAGGACGTCGACCTCGTTGTCCGGGACGTCGGCGGGCGCCTGCTCGTACAGGAAGGTGACCGGGACGGTATCGGGCGCGGCGGGTGCGGGTTCGCGGCTGAGTGGCACACGGTGGCGCAGCTCGCCCACGGGGTCGGTGACGTGGGTGCGCAACAGGAACGGCTCGTCCGGGGGGCAGGAGCGGCGTCCGAGGTAGGGCGCCCACTGCGGGTGGTGCAGGGCGTGGGCGATGCGCTCGGTGTCGGTGGTGGGGCCGGTGACTGCGATGGTGAACACTGCGTCGCTCAGGTACTGGCGGCGGGTGATGACGGCGGCGCCTTTGTTGCTGCCGCCGCTGGTGGCAGCGGTCTGTGCTTTGGGGAAGCCGCCGCCGACGGTGTGGTAGTCGATCAGTCGTGTGCCGGACCGGTCCACGCGCACGGTGAAGTCGAGGCGGTCGTAGACGTCGAGGCCGCCGGCGCTGCGGCCGAGGCCTTCGGCCGCGGCGAGGATCCCGGTCAGCGCGGAGCGGGTGGGAAAGGACGCGCTGTCGCGCACGGGGGTGAACGCGGAGCGCTCACCCCAGGACTGCAGCGGGCCGGCCAGGCGCAGCAGCAGACCGCTCACTGCTGTTCTCCGGTGTGGGGCAGGGCTGCTTCCACGGCGGCCTGGATCAGCTGGTCGAAGGAGTCGTGGGCGGTGCCGAGTCCGGTGAGTTGCTCGGCGGGGGCGATGGTGGCGTGGCCGTGGAAGGGGCGGTGGCGCTCGCCGGTGAGCCGGTTGATGTTCACCGCGTACGTGGCGAGGGCCTGCCGGGAGGGTTGGGCGTACCCGCCGGTGGTGTCGGCGGTGACCGGTGCCTCGAACGCGGCGGCGAGGGACAGGGGCCGGTGCTCGCGCACGGCCAGGTAGGCCAGGTCGGGCAGGGTGTGCGGGGCGGTGCTGTTCTTCTTCGCTTGGGGCAGCGACACAAGGAAGTGCTCGGCGAAGGAGGCCAGCAGCGTGCGGGCCGCTTCCTGGTCGCCCTCGAGGTTGGTGAGCAGGTCGGCGATGTTGACGGTGGCGTAGCGGTAGAAGACGCCGGAGCTGAACTCGGCGGTGTCCAGGTGGCCGCTGCCGGTCTCGGCTTCGCCCAGCCAGTCGTCGACGGCGGTGAAGTAGTCGCGCTGCGGCTCGCTGGCGTGGGTGGTGAAGGCGTGCGCGACCTGGGCTGCGCCGTCGACGTTCGCGTCGGGCAGCTCGGCGAGCATGCGGCCCAGCAGGCTGATCGAGGCGGTGCGCCGCTTGAGGATCTCCTCGATGCGGGCCGGTGGCAGGAGCTGGCCCGGGTTCTTCTTGCCCTGAGCCTTCTCCAGGTCGCTGCGGTGTTCCTCGCACACGGCGGCAAGCTCGTCGATGGCGGCCTCGGGCAGGAACAGCAGCACCGAGGTGTGGCCGGCCTTCTCCGTGCCGATGCCCTTCTTGCCGGCACTCGCGGCGACCTGCGCCCCGGCGAACGCCGCCAGTTCCTCGGGCCAGCCGGCCCGCTCCAGGGCCTGGCGGACCTTGACCGGGACCATGCGGGTGCGGGCGGCCCGCTCGCCGAGGTCCCGCTCGACGCCCTGGCGGATGACGCGTTTCCAGGACTGGCTGGAGACGCGGATGCGCGTGGCGCCCCCGTAGTGGACCTGCTTGGGCGAGCCGAGGTCGTCGCGGTTGAGGTTGGCGGCGGGCACCGACTGCAGGCTTGAGAGGTCGAGATACAGGGACACTTAGTTCTCCTCGCTCGGACGGGAAGGGCTGGCGGCGGGGTCCTGCTCGGTGTCGAGTGCGGTGGTGCGGAAGTAGGCCTCCAGCCAGCGGGTGGCGATCCGGTCGCGCTCCCGGTTCCACCAGGTGAGGTCCTCCAGCAGCACCGCCCAGTCCACGCGCACGCCTGCGGGGAGCAGGTGCCCGGTCAGCGCCGGCAGCCGGGGGTGGATGGCCTCGCTGCTCTGCCGGGCCATCAGGTGCAGGTCGCCTTCGGCGGAGTTCGGTTTGATGATCTGTGCATTGACCGCCTCGGCGAGTGAGGCGCCGAGGTTGGCGCGCTGGTACCACTGCGGCCTCGGCTGCCCGTCGGCGCCGGTGTGGGTGTCGGCTTCGCGGGCGGCACGCGGGCGGGCGGCGATCAGCGCGGCCACCGCGTAGTGGGCGCGGCGGGCGTCGGGGTGCATCCGCTCCGGCAGCCGCGGCACGAGATAGCGGTGCAGGTAGTTGCAGCGCTCGACCGGCAGGCCGAGTCCGGTGCGCAGTTCCGACTGCGTCTTCTTGACCTTGCACAGATCGAGGACGTAGGTGACGAAGGCGTCCGAGGCGCGCTCGGAGCCGTTCTTCGGCGGCGCACCGGCCGCCGATACCGGATCAGACATAGGCGTATCCCTGGAGAAGCGGCGATGGAGGAAAAGAAGGGGAGGGGACAGGATGGTGGGTCAGGCAGTGGTAGGGGCCTGCAGCAGGCCGCGCAGGATTGCCCGGGAGCGGCTGCGGGCGCGGGCGACTCGGATGTCCGCCCGGTTCGCCGTGCCGATCGCAGCGTCGAGCGCGTGAAGGGCAGCGTTGACGAACGGCGGCTGCGGCCACCGGCTCGTATCGCCCGCATGGATGAGCTGCCAGAATTCCCGCTCGGCCGCGGGCCAGTAGCGCGCGCCGGCCGCGGCAGCCCACGGGCCCGGCTTGCGCTGGTCGATCTTCACCTTGCCGGAAGCATCCGCGTGGACATCGGTGGCCAGTTTCCAGGCGACCTTCGCCGCGAACTCCAGCCGCTCACCGGCATCCTCCGCGGCCCGGCGACAACGCCCCACATGCTCCGCCATCTCCGGATCTGCCTCCTGCTGCCACTGCAGCACCGCCGGAGTGCTCGCCTCGAACCAGCCGCTGTCCTTCTGCTGCCCGTCCTGTTCGAAGCCGTAGGCCCGCACCCGCAGCCGGCCCCGCAGACCGTCCGGAAGACCGTCGAGGGCACGCGGACGCAGAGCGTCCTGATCGCTGTCCATCAGCAGCAGCGCATCCACATCCCGCCACAGCGCCCGCGAGGCATCCGCCTCCCGCGGCTGCAGGCCGCCGTCCCGGCGCCGATCCAGCACGACGAACGGATCCCGCGCCTGAGGCGCGCTCTCATGCGTGGACCACGTGATGTAGGCATCGGTCACTTCCGTGCGATCCGTGGAGGGCACCAGCAAGACGGCGTGGCGGGACCGGCCCGTCAGCACCCGACGCGGCCACGACAGCTCCGGCAAGGGGCCCAGAGGGTCGGGCAGGTCCTCCTCCCACGGGCAGGCGTCCGCCTCATCGGGCTCATGGTCACCGGGGCGGGGCACCGCCAGGACCAGCGTGGTGAACAGGTCGGGCGCCCACGGAAAGTACGAGATCGACTTCCGAAGCGGGCCCGCATCCCCACTACCCGCCCGCGTCTGGGTGATCCGACGCGGCGTGCACTGCCCCGACGGACCGAAGTACACCTGCGCGATCAGATGCCAGGCTGCTTCCGCCGCGCGCACCGGCACCGGATCGCCGTCCGTGAAGTGCCCGAACAGCACCGCACCGTTCACCCCGGTCGGACGCCCCAGCACAAGCTTGTTCACACCCGACGAATTCGGCCGCCCCTGCCCGTCGACACACTCCTCGGCCAGCCGCGGATCCTGCAGAAACGGCCGCTCCTCATCGAACAGGTCGAACCGGCCTGCCGGGACCTCCTCGCCGAAGTAGGCCTCGACCTGATCGGGATCGAAGCGGCCCGCGGCCAGGACCCCCCGCCGCAGGGCGTACCACTGAGCGATCTCCTCCGCGGTGTCCTCATCGTCCAGCCGCACACCCGCATGGTGCGCGATCCGCGTCGTCATCGCCGCGAGTATCCGCATCAGCCCCGACGCCGCCGGCGCGACCGGCAACTCGAGATCCTCGATCTCATGCGCCCGCGTAAACAACTCACGGAAACCGACCCGGACCGACTCTCCCGAAACCATCCGGACCGGCACCCACGGCTCATCTCGCAGGTCGAACCCCCCACCCATCAAACCCCCTTACTCGCAACGTCACCACGGACACGTCAGTCCCCTCGCATCGGGGGCGCTCCCGACCGAGGGCGGTTCTGGTGATTGAACCAGCCGCCACTGACAGAGGGAGGCTACCCGGGTCTCGTCTTCAAGGTGGAAGGGTACCGGCAACTTTGCCGATCAAATCACCTAATTTGCAAGGTCGTTGACGAAGCTGTACCGTCGCCTCCTCCCATCGTCTCGCGGCTCCTTGGCCGCGTGCGCGTCCAACTGTCGATAGATGGAGGCAACATGTGGAAGTCCGAACAGCCGACGCTGGCGATGCAGGTGACGTGGCCCCGGTCGGTCACCTGGATCCTGATCCTCGTGGTGGCGGTGATCCATAGCCCTGCTCCCCTGCGATAGTGAGACCCAGAGCTCGGGCAACCGCCCTGCCCGCCCTCCCCACCGACGTGGGGGTGTTTCAGTGGATGGGCACCGGCAGCTCTGACGTCAAGCACACTCCCCGCCGATGCGGGGGTTTGAGCAACCTCACTCCCGGACGAGCCCCAGCTCAACATCAAGGCGCAGGGTCTTCTCGCCCACCCGCACTGCCTGTGCCAGCCCGTCCACGACGGGCTGGCACAGGAGGCGCAGATCGCCCAGCATGGGGTGCTCCGCCCAGGAGGGGGGCGGCCGGTGGGCGTCCGCTTCAGCGCGGTTGAACCAGTCGGCGCGGACGGGGATCGTCCGCCGCATCACGCGCCGCACATCCGACGCTGTCGGTTCGGCCTGCGTTGCGGGGAGCTCTTCCCGGCCGGCCACGTCCAGTGTCATCCGCCCGTCCGGCTGCTGGTGCACGCACAGCAGGCGCACCGAGTCGGCGCCCAGACGGGTCGCGGCCTCCCACTCGTCCTCGGCGCCCTCCAGGTGATGCATCTCGTGCAGCTCCCACAGGCTGCGCGCCCGGGGCACGACCACGACGTCCGCCATACCGCGCGCCGCCATCTCGCCGCCCCGGTAGGCACTCCAGGCGGCCGACCTCGCCGGGCTGTCCCAGTCGAAACGGTCGGCACGATCCCCGTGCACCTGCTCCACCAGCTGCTGCACATCCCCCGGAAGCGAGATCTGCCCCCCGTCCAGCCCGGCCAGCACCTCGGATGTCTCGATCAGCAGGTGCTCGGCGTAGACCTCCCCCCACTGCACGGGCGCCTTCCCACCGCCGGCCAGCGGGTCCAGCACCACCAGCCGCGGGGCATCGGCCCAGCCGGGCCGTGCCCGCCCACCGGGGTAACCATGGCTTGCCCACCAGTTCTCGTGCCGCCAGCACCGGCCCGCCCGCTGCAGCAGCAGCGCCAGCGGAGCCAGGTCACTGATGACGAGGTCCGCATCCAGGTCCAGGGACTGCTCCACCACCTGCGTCGCCACGACGATCCGCCGGGCGGGACGAGGCCCGCTGCGGCCCATCCCGCTCGTCACCTCGGCCGTCCGCTCCTCGCGCACGTCCCCGGGAAAGCGGGCGTGCACCAGCAGCAGCTCCTCGCCGGTCAGCGACGTGAAGCGCTCCCGCAGACGCAGATACGTCTGCTGGGCCTCGCCGACCGTGTTGCACACCACCAGAGCGCAGCCGCCCTCACCCGCAGCCACCGGCTCCACCAGCCGCTCGATCACGGCCAGCCGGCCCCGTGCACCCGCCTTCGCCCCGTGCACCACCGGCGCGACCTCAACCCCCAGGTCCATGCTCCGCACCGCAGCCTGCTCCTGCTGGCGCACCGCCGACATCGGCGTGCACGCGCCGCCGTCGGCGTCCACATACAGCCAGCCCGGATACGGCGCCGGAAACTCCCGCTTCCTCAACCCGGAAGGCTTCATCCCCGCGCCCCGCAGGTACTCCTTGATCAGCTGATCGCTCACGGACACCGGGAGCGTCGCCGACAGCAGCACCACCGGCACCCCGAACATCCCCAGCCAGTTCAGCAGCCGCCCCAGCAGCACCTGCATGTAGGGGTCGTAGGCGTGCGCCTCGTCGACGATGACCGCCTTGCCCGTCAAACCGAGCAGCCGCAGCGCGTTGTGCCGCACCGGCAGCACCGACATCAACGCCTGATCCACCGTGCCCACCGCGAACTGCGCCAGCAGCGCCCGCTTCATCCCCCGCAGCCAGCGCCGCGGACGCAGATCAGCCTCCGACCGCACCGCACCCGGCCCCTCGTCCCCGTCACAGACCAGAACCCCGCCCCCGCCCCCGAGCTCCTCATCCGCGTACGCGGTGTTCAGCCACGCCATGCTGTGCAGCAACGTCAGCCCGGCCCCGTGCGCTGCCCGCCGCCGAAGCGAGCCGGCCACCCGCCCGTACATCTGGTCACTGGTGGCCATGGTCGGCAGCAGGAAGGCGTAGCCGCGGGTGGGGAAGACCTGCGACAGCACCCGAACAGCCTCCAGCGCCGTCTCGCTCTTGCCGTCACCCGGCGCGGCCGTCACCAGCAGAATCCCGCCCTTCCTGCCGCCCTCCGCGGCAGCCGGGAGCTCCTCCATCACCGACCGCTGCAACGGGTTGGGAGACCCGTCGATCCCGTAGGACTCCGCAAACCCCCGATACGCCAGCTCCACCGGCTCCAGGCCCGCCTCCCGCAGCACAGCGGGCGCATCAGCCTCCGAGCGGCGGAAGTGATCCTCCAGCGAGCGAGTCAACGCCTGCTGCCGGCCCCTGACGTAGTCCACCTGGCTCACGAGCCAGTCCGCCAGGATCACCACCCCCGTCACCAACACGGCCGCACCCGCACCGAACGCACCCGAAACCCCCGGCTCCCCCAGCAGGCGATGCACCGCCTGCGCGTGCAGCTCCCGCTGCAGCGCCCACGCCCGACCACCCAGCCGCTCCTGTACCGCCCAGTGCGCGTTACGGCGGTAGTCATTGCGGTGGAAACGCCCGTGATGCCCACCGATGATCTCCGCGATCCGCCGCACCGCAGATCCCTCACCGTCATCCCTGAACCCGAGAACGCCAAGAACGGCGGACGTCGCCTGCATGCCCGCGACATCGTGACCGACCCGCTCGACGCCGATCTTCCCCACATCCGCGAGGAACGTTGCGCTGAGGTAGTCCCTTCCATGCCGCGAGCAGAACTGGAAACCCGAGATCTTGCCGATGTCGTGCAGCCCCGCACACAGCGCCACCACCCCGCGCGCCTGCTCAAGCGAGCATTCCAGGCCGGCGGCAACAGCCCGCCGCTGATTCTCCGACAGATACACATCCCACAGGCACGCAGCCATCGCCGCCGCGTCCAGCAGATGCCGCACCAACGGATACGGCGCACAGTCCGGGTCCAGCCCCCGCGACTTCCCCCACGCCGACTCGTCCAACACCGACAGCCCCATGACTCCCCCTCCCCCGCCGAACGGAACACCCACCACCAAGGATCCAAGCACCCGCCACCGACAACGCCTCCCCAGCAGCACAATCCCGATCCACGCGCCATACGTCCGCAGAGCACCAGAAACAATCCGCCGCCGCGCGTGGGGCCCTATCCTCATCCGCATGACAGGACCACCAAGGGTAAAGAGATTGCCAAGCCACTTCTAAAGCGCAGGTCAGGAAGTGTCCTCCCCGCCGACGCGGGGGTGTTCCGCTGACCGCAGTGTCCGCCACCGGGTGGACCTCGTCCTCCCCGCCGACGCGGGGGTGTTCCGTCGACTGACCGCACTGGAAAGTGACCTTGCGGGTCCTCCCCGCCGACGCGGGGGTGTTCCGCGGGTCTGGCCCACCGGTGCCCGGATGCTGGCGTCCTCCCCGCCGACGCGGGGGTGTTCCGGCCAACCTGGAGCAGCTGGCCGGCGCCATGTCGTCCTCCCCGCCGACGCGGGGGTGTTCCGTAGTCGTACCCCGGCGCACCCGCACCGTGACCGTCCTCCCCGCCGACGCGGGGGTGTTCCGACGTACGAGACCGACTCCGACGACTCGCAGTAGTCCTCCCCGCCGACGCGGGGGTGTTCCGGCGACGGACGGTGTCACGGCCACGTGGACGCCGTCCTCCCCGCCGACGCGGGGGTGTTCCGGCACCGGCCCGACCGGCACCGCCACTACGTCCGTCCTCCCCGCCGACGCGGGGGTGTTCCGCGCACTGCACCAGCAGTGGTGGCCCGAGTAGCGTCCTCCCCGCCGACGCGGGGGTGTTCCGGTGAGCTGCGCGTCGTCGACGTCGACGGGCACGTCCTCCCCGCCGACGCGGGGGTGTTCCGGCCTGGGCTCGGATGGCAGCCCGGTCGACGGGGTCCTCCCCGCCGACGCGGGGGTGTTCCGTTCAGATCGAGGCTGCCAAGACCGACTCGATCGTCCTCCCCGCCGACGCGGGGGTGTTCCGCGACGGTCAACGAGACGATCAGGCTCTTGATGGTCCTCCCCACCACTTACACCACGTCCGTGGCGCCCGACTCGGCACGCTGCGCCGCGGCCCTCGACATCCCGTCCTCGGCGGGCTCGGCGACCGCCTCCTACACGATCACGATCACCCCCTCCTCCGGAGCCCGCTACCGCCGGTCCCTGACCGTCGACTGGGGCGCACACCGCGGACGGACCGCCGATCTGGGCACGTACGCCACGAGCGGCGGACACGTGGAGATCCGGCAGACCATGGCCCCCGCCGGCAAGGCCGCGCTGCGACTCGACTGCTGGTCGGGATGAGCGGCCCGGTACGTCCGGCGCCCTGTCCGGGCAGGGGCGCGGACGAGGCGGGCGGGCGATCCCGCGACATGTGCCGCCCCTCGCGAGCAGACCGGCGCCTTCCGCCAGTCCGGAAGCTGATCATCCGCGCTACCGTGAAACGACGCGAGACCGGGCCCGGGCGACGCCACGGCCCGGTCGTCCGACCGCTGCCGCGCCGGAACCCGAGCCGGCCGGCGCGCGGCGCCGCGGACACGGCGCGCAGAACGGGGGCCCACGCATGACGACCGACGGCTTCACGGTCCAGCCGACCGCGCGGGCACTGCTGGCCGACCTCGGCATCGACGCCGGCCATGTGCTGCGCCGGGCCGGGCTCCCGGCCGACCTGTTCACCCGCGAGTCCGTCGTCCTGCCGCCCGACGCCTACTTCGCCCTCTGGCTGGCCGTGGAGGCGGAGTCCGGCGACCCGGAACTTCCGCTCGCCATCGCCCGCTCGCTGCGCGCGGAAGTGTTCGATCCCGCCATCTTCGCCGCGCTGTGCAGCCACGACCTCGGTGCCGCGGCCCGCCGGCTGGGGACCTACAAGAAGCTGATCGGTCCGATGGTGCTGAGCGTGCGGGAGACCGCGGAGGGCCTGGAGGTCGCCTACGAGTGGCCGCCGGGACTGGTGCCGCCCGCCGTGCTCGCGGTGACCGAACTGGCCTTCTGGGTGGTCCTCGCCCGCATCGCCACCCGCCACGAGGTGCGGCCCCGGCGTATCTCCACCCCGGAGCCGCCGCCGAACCCCGCCCCCTACCGGGAGTTCCTTCAGCGCAACCCGGGAGTCACTGGCCCGCCACTACCTCAGGAACTCGACCATGTCCGTCCGCGACATCGCCTACCTGCTGGGATACGAGGACCCCAACTCGTTCTACCGCGCCTTCCACTCCTGGACGGGCCGCACTCCCGCGCAGGTGAGCTCCGACCGCTGACGGCGACGCGCCGCACCCGCACGGCCCCGTACCCGCCCCGCACGCCGGTGTCCGGCGCCTGCGACCTCACACCGAAGCCCCGGCCCCCGAGCGCACCCCGCGCGGGGTCTGGCCGGTCCACTGACGGAGCGCGCGGTGGAAGGAGGTCAGCTCCCCGTACCCGATCAGAAAGGCGATCTCGGTGTACGACAGCGAGGAGCGCCGCAGGTAGGCGCGGGACATCCGCTCCCGGGTCCGCGCCAGCACGTCCTGGAACGAGGTGTGCTCGGCGCCCAGCCGGCGCTGCAGCGTGCGCGGGCTGGTCCCCAGCTCCGCCGCCACCTCCGCCAGCGTGCGCCGCCCCGCGGGCAGGCAGGTCAGCAGGGCCGTCCCGGTGCGCTCCGTCCAGGTCGCGGACGCCTCCAGGTCGCGCAGGCGCCGGCGCAGCTCCGGTTCGAGCTGCTCCCACATACCGGCCTCCGCGTGCGTCACGAACGGCCGGTGCATGTCGTAAGGGGAGAAGACCACCTCGGCGCGGCGGCCCCGGGTGAAGACGGTGCCGTCCAGGAACGCCGCGACGGCACTCTGGTCCGCGGGCGGGTCCGGCACCGCGATCCTCGCCGGCCCCACCCGCACCCCGGTCGCCAGCCGCGCGAAGGCGACCCAGAACAGCAGCTCGAACCGCTCCAGTACCGGAGGCGGCGTGAAGGGATCCCGCGGGCGCAGCGCGATCCGCAGGCCCGCGTCCGTACGCAGGTCCAGCGTCACCGGGTACATCAGCCGCTTGTACGTGCCGATGCGCTGTGCCGCCTGGACCAGGTCGCGGCCGGCCAGACCCGCGAAGACCGGTATGTCGAAGTGGTCGGCCGACACCGCCGAAGCCGCCGCTACCGCCAGGTCGGGACCGGCGTACAGGGCGTCGGCCGCCTCCCAGAGGGCGAAGAACTCCTCGGCGCCGACGCGCGCCCCGGGCCGCCCGAGGAGGTCCGCGGGCAGCCCCGCCCGGCGCAGCACGCCCGCCGGTTCCAGACCGAGCGCGGCGAGACCGCGGCCCCACTGCGGGGCGAGGGCATAGGTGGACACGGTCGCGGTCACGGATGCGGTCCTACTTGCCGGGGCTGACCGAGCCCCGCTCGACGAGCTGCTCGAACATGTCCTCCATCGACTCCCGCAGCCGCCGGTACTCCATGCCCAGCTCGCGGCGGCTCTTGCCGTTGTCCGCGTGCCAGGGGTGGTTGACGTTGCGGCTGACGAAGGTGCGGGTGAGCCCGGCGGTCGGTGCGGCGAGCCAGACGAGCGGCTTGGGCAGGGCGCGCCGCGGCAGCGGGAAGCGGTCCCCGAAACGCGGGAGCAGCACCCGGGCCAGTTCGAGGACGTCCGTGTCGTGCCCGGAGACGATGTGGCGGCCCCGGACGTCCGGGAGGTACCCGGCGGCGATGTGCGCGCGAGCCAGGTCGCGGACGTCGACCGCGCCGAGCCCGGCCCGCGGGGCGCCGTGGCGCATCGTGCCGTCGCCGAACTGGCGGACGATGGAGAAGCTCTCCGACGTGGGCTGGGCGTTGACCGCGGGCCCGACGACCAGGGAGGGGTTGACGACGACCAGCCGCCAGCGGTCCTGCGCGTTGGCGATCTGCCAGGCGGCCCGTTCGGCCAGCAGCTTCGAGTAGCTGTACGGCTGGTGGTCCAGGGAGGCGGTGGTGTTCCACACCTCCTCGGTCAGCCGGCCCCCGGGAGCGGCGGCGCAGTCGGCGGCGTCGGTGTAGATCGCGGCGCAGGACGAGGTCAGCACGACGCGTTCCACCGAGGGGGTGGCGTCGGCGCTGCGCAGGACGGTGCGGGTGCCCTGCACGGCCGGGTCCACCAGCTCGCGCTGGGGGTCGTTCACCTGCGTCGTGAACGGGGAAGCGGTGTGGAACACGACGCGGCAACCGGCCATCGCCTCGCTGTAGGAGCCGTCCTCCAGCAGGTCGGCGGCGAAGAACCGGATGTCGCCCGGTGCCTTCTCCGCGAAGTCCAGCAGGTGCTGGATCTTCGCCGTGTTGTGGGGGTCGCGTACGGCCGCGTGCACCGTGACGCCCGCGTCGAGGAGCCCCTTGACCAGCCACCCCGCGACGTATCCGGTCGCGCCGGTGACCAGAGCGGGGGCCGAGGTGTCCACGGTGATGCCGGTGAGGTCTGGTTCCTGATGCATGGCTCGACCCTAGAACGCTCCGGCGGACTTCTCTTGTCGGATCACGCCAGGGGCGGGACGTCGCGGCACATCCCCGTTCGGGGGAGTTGCGGACTCCAGACGGTCGGCGGTCGTGGACTGTGCGTAGCGTGGGGCGGGGCGATGCGCCCACGGGCGCGGGCCGCACCCGCGCGTGGTGCGCTCGCCGGCGGTGCCGGACGTGATCGCTCCCCGGGTCGGTCGTGGGGTGGACGGGGTCCGGTGGCTTGTGGCGACGGTCGTACGGGAGGAGCAGCGGCGTGGACGACGCGGTCCGGCAGCCGGAACACGAGGTCGGCGGGGGCATGCTGTGCGTGTTCGGACGGCAGTTGAAGCTGTTCCGGGAACGGGCGGGGATGGATCGCGCGAGGTTCGGCTCGCTGACGGGCTACTCGCCCTCCAGCATCGCGTCGTTCGAGCAGGGTCGGCGTGTCCCACCGCCGAAGTTCATCGACCGTGCGGACGAACTGCTCGCAGCGAGTGGGGTGTTGAGCGCCGGCAAGGAGGAGGTGGCTCGGGCGCAGTATCCGGCGTTCTTCCGGGATGCGGCCAGGTTGGAGGCCGAGGCAGCCGTACTGCATGTCTATGCCACCCAGGCGGTTCCGGGGCTCTTGCAGACTGAGGAGTACGCACGGGCCGTGTTCGACATGTGGCGGCCCCAACTGGACGTAGAGGTAAGCGAGCAGCGGCTGGCTGCCCGACTGGCGCGGCAGGGGATCTTCGATCGACGGCCTGCTCCGCATCTGAGCTTCGTGATCGAGGAGGCCGTACTGCTGCGCCCGCTCGGTGGTGCGTTGGTATGGCGGGGGCAATTGGAGCAACTCCTGCTCATCGAGGAGAAGCGGAACGTGGAGATCCAGGTCATGCCGCTCTCCCGACCGGAAAACGCGGGCCTGGCCGGTCCGTTCACCTTGATGGAGATGAAGGATGGGCGCAGGATCGCCTACGCGGAGGTGCAGGGCGACAGCCGTGTGCACACGGAGCGCCAAAGGGTCCGGGAGCTTGAGCGTACGTACGGGACTCTGCGCGCCCAGGCCCATACTCCGGCAGAATCACGTGCGTTGATCGAGAAACTGTTGGGAGAGAGATGAGCGGGGATATGGCCAGGCCCGACCGGGACGGACGGACCTGGGTCAAGAGCAGTTACAGCGCGGGCAACGGCGGCGAATGCCTCGAGTTCGCCGCCCTCCCCGGCACCGTCCACGTCCGCGACTCCAAGGACACCGCGCGTGCCGAACTCGCCGTGGGCGCCACGGCGTGGGCCGAGTTCGTCGAGTTCGCGGCACTCTGACGGGGAGGGGCGGGGGCCTCGGCGGCAGCGCGCTCGCCGAGGGCCCCGTTCGCCCGTGAGTCGACGGGCCGGACCCGAACGGCCGGTTGCCGCCGTCCGGCGGTCAGCAGGACTCGTCGAACTTCACCACGGTGAACGTGACGGGCTGCCCGGTGAGTTTCGTGCCGGGCTTCGGGTCCTGGGTGCACACCTTCCAGTTCGACTCCACGATGATCATGCGGTCCCGGCCGGAGGAGTCCTTCACGCTGATGCTCGTGGACGGGTCGAGGGCCTGCCGGGCGAATCTGACGGACTTGCCCTTGAAGTCGGGCATCCCCGATCCGGCGTCCGGCGCGGTGCCCTCGTCGTGGGCGGGGCAGGTCTCGTCCAGCTTGACCGCGGCCAGGTCGACCTTGGTGTCCGTCGGCTGCCGGCCCGGCTTCGGGGTCTGGGAGCAGACCTTCCAGTTCCGGTCGAGGATCTGGTTGCGGCTGCGGCCGAGCGCGTCGTGCGAGCGCAGGTGGTGGAAGCCGGCGGCCTGCGCCTGGTCCTGCGCGGACTGGAGGCCCTTGCCGGTCAGGTCGGGCAGGGTCGCGGTGTCACCGTTCTTGACGGAGTCGGTGGCGGACGCGCTGCCGCTGCCGCCGCCGGTCGCGTCGGGGTTGCATCCGGTGAGCGCGAGCAGTCCGGCGGCGGCGAGGGCCGCGATGGTGGTGGTGCGGGTGCGCATGAGATCCCCCAGGTGACGTTCCTTTGGACTCAGGATGCGTCAGGTGGGCCGACCGCACCGGTCTCGTGAACGAGTTGTGACGTCTCGTTCGAGGTGCCGTGGCCACTGGCGGGGACGGTATTCGGGCACGCCCGCGGGAACGGGGGCCGAAGGGTACGGCCCCTACGAGGGGGCGAGGGGGAGTGCGTCACCGAGCGGATCCGCCGGGTCGATGCGCGATGTGTGCGATGTGAAGCCGCCCTCCTGCATGCTGTAGTCGTACTGCGTGCCTCCGATGTCGGAGGCCACCGAGAACGGGCCGTCATCCGCCCCGCGCACCTGGGTCGATCCGGACCTGCCATCGCTCGTCCAATCGACTGTGAAGCCGAAGCTGTGGACTCCCGAAACCGTGAACGCGACGATGGTGAGCACTTCGGGGTCGTCGTCCGTCACCTGGACCGGGAAACCTTTCACCCGCATCCTTCCTGTGGCGTCCTGGCCTTCCTTGAACTCGAGTTCGGGCTTCTCCTTGTCGAGGTCGACGAGGAAGGAGCTTTCGTTCGTTCCGCCGCAGCTTCCCACCCGCTGGACGCGAACGCTTCCGGCAGGCGTGGGTTTCACCCCCAGGACATCGGGTCTCACCTTGTTGATGACCACCGCGTGGGACGACCGGCCCTGCAGCGTGAGCGTGATGATCGTCAGGTCGGCCGTGATGGCATGATGCTGCTCATCGAAGGTGGCAAGCTTCTTTCGGCCCTCCGCGGCCTCCGCTGCTGTTTGACCCGGCCGGCCGTCCAGGTGTGCCGCGATGGCATCCAAGGCGGGGGGCGGTTTCGGGTAGACCCTGCCCAGGCCGCCTTCGCAAGCGTCCCATGGGTCGTTTTCGGACACCGTGTAGGTGAAGGGGGCTTCGGTAGTCGATGACGGTGAGGCGGGACCGACCGACTGGGACTCGGTGCGGCCCACGTTGTTGTGACCGCCGCACACGGAGCCGCCCGAGCACTCGTTCTTCGAGCACCCGAACAACAGGCCTGTGGAGAGCAGCAGGGCGACCGAAAGACCGGCCCGGCCCCTCACCGGCTTCCCTCCGGACTCCCGGACGACTGCGGTGCCCGGCCTGAGGAATCGCCGAAATCGGTGTTGTTGTCGTGGCCGCAGACGCTCTGCTGGCTGCACTCGTTGCGGTCCCCGCCGATGGTGTCGGTGGCGAACAGCGCGACGAGAGTCCCCGCGATCGTGACGGCGGCGGCAATGGCCGCCAGCCACACCCGCGTACGTTGTTGACCAGACATGGTCATACTCTCCCCCTGGGCCGCTGCGTCGCGGAAGAATCGGCGCACGCCAGAACATGCACAGGTCACCCTCTGGCCACCATTCGTCCCTCACGGTAGCGGAGCTGTTGGGCGGGCGGCACGCGATCTGACCGAAACGCCGTGCTGCGGCATGCGCGGGACGCCCGGCTGAGGGTGGGTGCCCCGGCGGGATTCCGGGTCGGGAACCGGACGGTCCCGACGAGTGGGCGCGCGTGTGCAGGCGGTGCCACGCTGACGCGCTCGCGTGTCCGCCTCGGCACTGCCCGGTGCGGGCCGGCGTGCTTCTTCTTCAACCTCGTTGCCGCTGTGGAAGGAAACGCCAAATTGCACCCTGAACGGATGAAGTAGGTGCATACCGCCGCTGGTTACCGGTGAAGATGAACGGCGGGGGTGGTTCGTGACCGTGACTGTGATCCCGCCCATTGCGGGGGCCGTACCGTGCGGCCAGTCTCTGGGCGAACGAGTCTTTCGAAAAGTTGTTATCGGAAGCTCGGCGGGGGGTCTCCCATGTGTCGGGCAGTACCGTCCGGCACCGAGGACAGGGATGCTTCTGATGAGTACACAGCACGCGATGGAGTCGACGGCGCTGGTCACCGCCGCCCGAGCGGGCGACCAGGCGGCCCAGGACGCTCTGGTGGGCGCCTACCTCCCGCTCGTCTACAACATCGTGGGCCGTGCCCTGAACGGTTCCGTCGACGTCGACGACGTCGTTCAGGACACCATGCTCCGCGCCCTGAACTCGCTCCACGGCCTGCGCAGTCCCGAGGGCTTCCGCTCCTGGCTCGTCGCCATCGCGACCAACCGGGTCCGCGCGCACTGGCAGGCCCGGCAGACCGCACCGGGCACCACGGAGGAGGTCCAGGACCTCGCCGACCCGGGCGCCGACTTCGTGGACCTGACCATGGTCCGGCTGCAACTGTCCGGTCAGCGCCGGGAGACCGCGCGCGCCACCCGGTGGCTGGAGCCCGAGGACCGGGCCCTGCTGTCGCTGTGGTGGCTGGAGTGCGCCGGTGAACTGACGCGTGTCGAGGTCGCGGCGGCGCTGGAGATGTCGCCGCAGCACACCGCGGTCCGGGTGCAGCGGATGAAGGCCCAGCTGGAGGCGGGCCGCGTGGTGGTCCGGGCGCTGGAGGCGCAGCCGTCCTGCCAGGAGCTGGGTGGCATGCTGACGTCCTGGGACGGCAGGCCGTCGGCGCTGTGGCGCAAGCGGATAGCCCGGCACGCCCGAGCCTGCGTGCGGTGCTCCGGACTGTGGAGCGGACTGATGCCCGCCGAAGGACTCCTGGCCGGACTGGCCCTGGTCCCCGTCTCGGCGGCGCTGCTCGCGCACTGCGGCGTCACACCGGACGGCATGGCCCTGGCGGGCTCGGCGTCCCCGGTGGGGACGGCTGGTGCCGGTGCCGGTGCCGGTGCCGGTGCCGGTGCGGGGGCGGGGGCGGGTGTCGGCGCGGCAGCCGGGGCCGGGCATGCGCGTTCCGGCCACCGCGCCTCGGGCCGCCGCGCCGTGTCCCGCAACGCGGCCCGCCGGCGCCGCCGCGACCGGCGCCGCGCCATCGGCGGAGCGGTCGTCGCGGCCGTCATCCTCACCGGCGGCGGCCTGTGGTACTTCGCGACCGGGCCCGGAACCGGAGACACGGGCGAGCAGGAGGAGGCCGCCGGGCGTCCCGCCGACGACCCGGTGCTGGACCTGTCCGCCACCCGCAACATCGAGGTGGCACCGCCGACCCCGACCCGGTCGCCGAGCCCCAGCGCCTCGGCCACCAGGAAACCGAGTCCCACGCCGAGTCCCGCCCGCCCCACGAAGCGCAGTTCCGCCCCTTCTCCCTCCGCCCGACCGAGCAAGAAGGCCTTCGCCGCGGCGCCGCCGGCCGCGCCGACCCCTGCCGGCACCGTGGACCAGGTCGTCGCGCTGGTCAACAAGGAGCGGGCCAAGGCGGGTTGCGGGCCGGTCACCGAGGACGCCCAACTGGAGAAGGCCGCCCGGGGCCACTCTGACGACATGGCGGCACGCGACTTCTTCGCCCACACCAACCCCGACGGTGCCGATCCCGGCCAGCGCATCACGGCGGCCGGCTACCCCTGGTCCACCTACGGGGAGAACATCGCCCGGGGGCAGCAGACTCCGCAGTCCGTCATGGACTCCTGGATGAACAGCCCGGGCCACCGTGCCAACATCCTGAACTGCTCCTTCAAGGACATCGGCGTGGGCGTCCACCAGGGCTCGGGCGGCCCCTGGTGGACCCAGGACTTCGGCAGCAGGCTCTGACGGACGCGTCGCGGGCCGGCCCGGAAGGTCTTCGCGGTCCTTACCGAGGGTACGTCCGCACTTCTCCGTCGACACGGACGGCGTTCGGGCTTGTGACCGGCTCAGGCTGTTTCCAGGGCAGGACCCAGCGCCTGGCCGCTACCGTGGCAGACAACGGATGCGTCGTAGGAGCAAACCCCGTATGACCGGTGAGGAACCTCAGCACCTGCTGGTGCAGGCCCGGGGTGAGCCGTCCCCGCTGTACCAGCCGCCCGAAGGCGGCTGGTGGGAGGAGGACACCACCGCGTTCACCGTCAACGTCCCGCTGCAGGACACTGCCCTCGGTCTTCCTCAGGACCTCTCCGACGAGCTCCGCTCCTGGTCGTCGTCCCGCTCGCCCGGGGGTTTCGTCTCCCGCCCGGATCTGCGGAAGCACGTCGAGCGGGGTCTGGCCGTCGCGCAGCGCCTTGCCCGGCACCTCGGCCCGTCCTGGGTGGTCCGCTGCTGGGACGAACGCCACCGTGCGGTGAAGTGGGTGTGCTGGGGCTGCGACCGCCTCCATGGGGAACGCGACAGCCACGGCACCCCGCCGCACCCGGTCGACATCACGGTGGAAGGCGAGTTCAAGTTCGGTCCGCTGCGCTCCGACGGCTTCGGAGACTTCTTCCCCGACGACCCCGCCGCCGCTCTGGACCTGTCCGACGATCTCGCCGCCGCCCTGTACCGGTGGGCACAGGACATCGACACCACGCTGAACCTGGAGCTCCGGGACCGGGAGGACGGCAAGTACGACGCCGGGTGGCAGCGGCTGTTCCAGGAGGGAACGGACCTGGCGCAGCGAGTCGCACACGAGCTCGGTCCCGCCCGGACGGTGACGTACAAAGGCTTGGCCCATGGCGGTCTCACCGCCTTGACGTCGGTCACCTGGCAGGGCGACCGGCAGCTGTAGACACGCGTCGGCCTCGACCGGTGGAGCTGTGAGCGTACGCAGGTCCGTCCGCTCCGCCGGTCTCAAGCGCGCAACACGGACGCCCGGCAACTCTCCGAGACCGAGGATGCGTCACACGTATACCAGAACGTCGCAGGAACGAGGTTCCGATGTCGAAAGTCGTGTCCCTGCCCGGTGGCGAGGAGCCGGAGGGGCTCAACTGGTTCGCCACCGGTGCTCTGTTCACCGAAGTCGCCCAGTTCATCCTGCAGCATGTCCGGGACGAGCACGCAAGAGCGGAAGTGTTCGGCGAAATCCAGTCAGGTTGCATCTTCGTAGGGGATCTGCCGGAGCCGGAACTCGCGGTCGTCCTGACCGCGTTGCGCGATGAACTCCCCTCGTTCGTCGATTCCGTCATCTACCCACCGCGGGCCGCACTGGCCATGGACCACCCGGAGATCTTCATCGCGCGCGCCAAGTCGCTCGCGGTCCTGGCAGGTCGCAGCCTCGCCCTTCGCGAAACTCCGGGGGCGGCACGGCCCGGGAGCGGCGTGCGGGTCGAGGAGGTGTCCGCTCGGGTCGCGGCGGGGGCGCCGCTGAGGGGACGCGTGATGTACGAGGCGTCCGGTGGTGTCAACTTCCACTGCGCCGCCGAGGACCGGGCCGAGAAGCTCGCACGGGCGGGCTCGGACGGGTCCACCGGCGTGTGCGTCGGCACGCTCCGCCTGGAGGTGGGCGTCACCACCCACCAGTTGCTCTACGTAGGGGGATACAGTCCGCGATCCGTTTGGAACGCGGCACCGCTGCCCGTACCGGATGCGGCCCCGGGAGCGGTCTTCCTCCTTCCGGAGCACACCCTGGTGCCCGGTGTCCCGGTCCAGGTCGCCGGGGGCGAGCAGTGGAAAGCCGAGCACGACGAGCGGACGGGATGGCTCAGTGTGGCGGCGCCGCGCGACCGGAGCGGCGACCTCGTCCGGATCGCCGACGGCACCGTGGTCGAGGTGGTGGACGGACGCCTCGTCTCCGTCCGGTTGCACCTGCCGTCCGGTAGGAGAGCTCGCCGAGCAGGCACATTCCCGTGAGCGGAGTCCGCCTTTGCCGGTGCGTCGGAAGGTGGACGGTCGGTGGCCGACCCGGGCCCCGGCTGGCGTGCCGTCTCGGGTGCGGCTGGGGCCCGCATATCCTCGGCGGCGACGGCACGGCGAGTCGCACGGCACGGCGGAGGAGACGAGTGGCCGACGAAGAGCAAGGTGAGCCCGCGGCCCCCTCCCTGCGCGGGCTCCTCGCCTTCGACGACCGGGACACCCTGCGCCTGCTGCGCGCACCGCGCACGCCCGACGTGCCCGTGACGCGGCTCGCGATCGGCCTCGACGACCTCGAGGTGCCGGTCGGTCGGGAAGAACCGGAAGGTCGGGAAGAACCGGAAGGTCGGGAACAATCCGAGGGCAGGGAAGGGCCGGGTGACCGGGGAGACCTCTGTGGTCCTGAGGAGCCGGGTGGCCGCCCGGTCGCCGGGACGCTGCTGCTCGCGGTGGGGGCCGCCGCCGAGGGGGCCACGGTGTTGGAGGCCGCGCGGCGCGGCGCGGGGGCCCTGGTGCTCGCCGACGCACCGTCCGATGCGGGCGAGGAGCCGGCAGGAGTGCTGGCGGCCGTGGAGCGGACCGGGATCGGACTCCTGGCGCGTGCCCCGGGCGCCGACTGGTCGCGCGCCGCCGAGCTGGTCCGCTCGTACCTGTCGTTCGCGCATGCCGGAACCCCGGGCGGCGCCGCCGGGAACAGCGTGGACGCGATGCCCACGCTGGCCGCGTTCGCCGCTCGGGTGGCCGAGTACGTGGGCGGCTCGATCACCGTCGAGGACACCCAGCTGCGGGTGCTGGCCCACTCCGCGACCGGCCCCGGAGCGGACCCGCTGCGGCGCACCACCATCCTGGGCGGGCGCGTACCCGCGGAGCGCATCGCCGAGCTGCGGCGCAGCGGGCTGCTGCGCGCCCTGTGGACCTCCGAGGACGTCATCCACCGGCCGGCCGACGACGGCAGCCCGGAGCGCTTGGTGGTCGCCGTCCGCAGCGGCCAGGAGGTGCTCGGGTCGATCTGGGTGGCGGCCGACGGCGGGGCCCTGGCTCCCGACGCCGCGAGTTACCTCCGCCGCGCCGCGCCGCTCGCCGCCCCGCTGCTGCTGCGCCGCCGACTCGGCCTGAGCGGTACGGAACTGCGGTGCGACGAGGCGCTTCGGGGCCTGGTCCACGGCCGCGGCGACCGCCGCACCCACGCCTGGGCGCTCGGCATCTCCGCCGAGGCGCCGTGCGCGGTCCTGGTCGCCGAACGGTTGCGCGGAGCCGCCGACGCCGACCGCGTCATGCAGGTCCTGCGGCTGCACGTCTCGGCCCACCACCCCGACGCCCGGGTACTGGGGGAGGAGGACCGTCTCACGGTGCTCCTCCCCCTCGACCCGGGCTGCGGCCGCGGCGGTGCCCCGACGGCGCACGAGCTCGCCAGGGAACTGGACGCCCTCGCCCGCTCGCTGCGCGAGGCCGCGCCGGTCTGGCTGGGCGTGAGCCCCGTCGTCGCGTCGCCGCTCGCCGCGGACCGCGCCCGCGACCGCGCCGTCCTCGTCGTCCGGGCGCTGCGCCGGCGTGAGGCGGACGCGGGCGCGCGCGGGGTGCCGCGACCGGCCCGGTTCTCGGACGAGGAGGGCGTCGGCTCCGCGCTGGAGGTGCTGCGGACGCTCGATGCCGTGCGCCCGGTGTGGGAGAGCGGTTCCGGAGCGGTCCACGACTTCGTCCGCGCGGACGCCGAGGCCGGGGGCACGCTGATGCGCACCCTCGTCGCGTATCTCGACGCCGGCGGCGACACCGCGGCGGCGGCCCGGCGACTCGTGCTGCACCCCAACACGCTCCGCTACCGGCTGCGCCGGATCCGCGAACGCCACCGGGTCGACCTGGAGGACCCGGACACCCGCCTGCTGGTGACGCTGGCGGCGCGCCTGCTACCGCCGGCCGCGGAGGCCGGCCCCGTCGCGGGCGCGGGGACGGGCGGGGCCGAGGAGCAGGGGATGCCGGGCGGGCCGTAGCGCCCCGCAGCCGGGTTCCCCGGCCGGGTGCCGCGGCCGGGTGCCGAGCGGGTCGGGACCTGAGCCGACGGATTCCGGCCCGGTTGACCCCGGTAGGCGCCCGGGATCGCCGGTTCGTGGCGGGCATAGGGGCCCCGCACACATCTTCCGCTCGGTTTTGTCCTGCAGGCCAATGACGGTGGTGCGGGGCAGGAGTCACCCTGGTGAGGGAGGCCCGGGCCGCGTGGTCGCGCCCGGACCGACCGGAGACCCGTGCGACCCGCCCCCAGGAGTGCCGCGTATGTCCTCACCGTCCCCGAGTTCCGCGCCGGTCGCCGGCGGCGCGGCCGCGCCGTGCACGTCCCGGGTGAGCGTCGCCGAGGCCGTCCGGGAGGCCGTCGCGCAGGGCCTCGTCGGTGCCGGGGAGCCGGCCGCGGGGTTCGTCGACGTCCAGGGCGTGCGGGACACCGTCGACGACCTCCACCGCGCGTTCGCCCACGTACCGAGGGTGCTCCACACGTTCGCGGCGAAGGCCTGCTCGCTCGTGCCCGTGCTGCGGTTGCTCGCCGAGACCGGTATGGGGTGCGAGGTGGCCAGCCCGGGTGAGCTCCGGGTGGCGCTCGACGCCGGCTTCCCGTGCGACCGCATCGTCCTCGACTCCCCGGCCAAGACCCGCCAGGAGATCGCGGAGGCCCTGGCCCTGGGCGTCTCCCTGAACGCGGACAACCTGGACGAGCTGCGGCGGGTGGACGCGCTGCGTCCGCCGCACAGCACCTCCGTCCTCGGCCTCCGAGTGAACCCGCAGGTCGGAGGGGGTGCCATCGGCGCGATGAGCACGGCGACGGCCGGTTCGAAGTTCGGTGTGGCGCTGCGGGACCCGGGAGCGCGGCGGCAGGTCGTGGAGGCATTCGCGGCCCGGCCCTGGCTGACCCGGCTGCACGCCCACGTGGGCTCGCAGGGATGCCCGCTGGAACTGATCGCCGCCGGACTCGCCGCCGCCCACCACCTGGCCGAGGAGATCAACGCCCGGGTCGGCCGCCGCCAGGTGACCAGCCTCGACCTCGGCGGGGGCCTGCCGGTCAACTTCGCGGACGACACCGTCTCACCGACCTACCCGGAGTACGTGGCCGCGCTCGAGGCCGCGGAGCCCGCGCTGCTCGACGGCCGGTACGCCGTCGTCACGGAGTTCGGCAGGTCGCTGCTCGCCAAGAACGGGTTCATCGCAGCGCGGGTGGAGTACGTCAAGGAAGCCGGCGGGCGGCGCATCGCCCTCACCCACGCGGGCGCCCACCTCGCCACCCGTACCGTCTTCATGCCCGAGTCCTGGCCCCTGCGGGTCTCCGCCTTCGCGCCGGACGGCCGGCCGAAGCAGGCGCCCCCGGTCCGGCAGGACGTCGCGGGCCCCTGCTGCTTCGCCGGGGACGTCGTCGCCCACGACCGGGAACTCCCGGAGCTGAGCGAGGACGACGTCGTCGTCCTGCACGACACGGGTGCGTACTACTTCTCCACTCCCTGGTCGTACAACAGCTTCCCGAGGCCCGCCGTCTACGGCTACGCCGCCCACCGGGACGGCGTCGGCTTCGCCGTGGTCCGCAGCGCGCAGTCGGTGCAGGAGATATCCCGGGAGAGCGGCCTCGACCAGGCCGACGCGCTTCTGGCGACCGGGACCGCGCCGTCGCCCACCTGAGCCGCCCAGGGCCGTCAGGTGCGCGCCGCGTCCGCGCCGTCCTCGGGCCGCCGAGCCAGCAGGGTGGCCCCGGCCGCGGCCAGCGCGCACAGTCCGCAGACCAGCCAGACGAGGACGTAGGCCGACTCCGCGGGCGTGCCCTCCGCGGCGCCCGGTGCCGGGGTGCCCGATGCCGGGGTGCGGGCGGCCATGAGGGCGGCCAGTACGCCACCGGCGACCGAACCGCCCAGCGATTTCACGTTGTTGTAGAGCGCCGTCGCGACCCCGCTGCGGGCCTGCTCGGCGGCCTCGACCACGACGGTCGGCATCGCGCTCAACGCGATGCCGAGGCCCAGCCCGGCGACCACCTTGGTCGCCGCGATCTCCCACAGCGCGGTGTGCCGTACGGCGACGGCCACGAAGCTCGCCGCGACGAGGCCGAAGGCGACGGCCAGGGTCCGCCGGTAGCCGAGGCGCCGGGCGATCGGCACCGTGAGCGCCGAGCCCAGTACGGCCGCCAGGATCGCGGGGAGCAGCATCAGCGAGATGCGCGTCGCGGACAGGCCGAAGCCGTAGCCGGCCGCTTCGGGGTCGGCGGCCAGGAACGTCGTGTCCGGGGCCTGGGCGGCGAAGTAGACGACGCCGAACCCGGCCGCGGCCAGGTAGAACGGTCCGGCCCGGCGGCCCACCAGTTCCCGCACGTCGACGAGCGGGTCGGCGGCGCGCAGTTCGACGCGTACCCACCAGGCCAGCAACACGGCCCCCAGCACGATCGCTGAGGCGACGAAGCGCCCGTCCGGCGCGTCCTCCTGGAGCGCGGACACCCCCAGCAGCAGCGTGCCGGCGCCCAGGGCGAGCAGGGTGAAGCCGGCCCAGTCCATACGTGCCCCGGGCTGGGGCCGCGACTCGGGCACCCCCGCGTAGGAGAGGGCGACGCAGACGGCGGCCAGTACGGCGGGCACGAGCAGTGCGGCGCGTACGCCTCCCAGCGCACCGGCGGCCGCGCCCATCAGGGCGGCGCCCAGCAGCCCGCCGACGGTGAGCGCGCCGACCAGGCGGGCGATGGCGCGGCGGGCGTCGGGGACCGACAGCCGGCTGCGCACCAGGGCGATCTCCAGCGGCAGCAGCGCCGCCAGGGGTCCCTGCAGGGCCCGGCCCGCCCACAGCAGCGGGGCGCTCGGGGCGAGCGCGACGAGGAAGGAACCGATGGCGATGGACACCAGCGCGATCCGCAGCAGGCGCCGATGGCCGAGCAGGTCCCCGAGGCGGCCGAAGAGCGGCACGCTGACCGCCGCCGCCAGCAGTTGCACCGCGTGCACCCAGTTCACCTGGGCGTCGGCGAGTCCGTAGGCGTCGGCCAGGTCGGGGAGCAGGGGCGTGATCCCCACCTGGCTGAAACCGCTCAGCATCTCGAAGAACACCAGGAGTCCGACCACGGCGCTCACCGGCGCCGTCGGTCCGCGGACGTCCGAAGCCGCGTCGACGGCGGTGGCCCGGGTCACCGGAGAGCCTCCGCGCCGGTGTCCGCGGAACCCGTGTCCGCGGTGCGGCTGTCCGTGGTGGGGCTGTCCGCGGTGGGGCTGTCCGTGGTGCGGCTGTCCGCGGTGCCGGCGTGTGCGCTGCGGGCGTCCGAGGCACCGCCCGGGTCCGAGGCACCGGCCGCGTTCCCCGCGTCCCCGGCGTTCCCCGCGTGCTCGGCGTCGTCGGCGCAGGCGGCCAGGCGCCCGGCCGCGAGGTCGGCCAGCAGCGCGGCGGCGGCCGGCAGGACGGAGTCGTCGTAGGCGGCGTTCGGGGAGTGGTTCATCGGGGCGGCGGCCGGGTCCCGGCCGGGCGGGCAGGCGCCGATGCCGAGGAAGGCTCCGGGGACCTGCTGCAGGACGAAGGAGAAGTCCTCCGAACCGGAGATCGGCTGCGGTGCCAGGAGCGTGCGGCCCGGGCCCAGCAGCTCGGCGGCCACCCCGGTGGCGAACGCCGTCTCGTCGGCGTCGTTGACGGTGACGGGGTAGCCGTCCCGGTAGTCGATCTCGACCCGGACGCCGTGGGCGTCGGCGATGCCCCGCAGGGTGCGCAGCACCGCCGCCCGGACCTGTGCGCGCGCCCGCTCGGAGACGGTGCGGACGGTCGCCTGGAACGTCGCCGTCTCGGGGATGACGTTGCGGGCCCGGCCGGCGTGCAGGGAACCGACGGTGATCACCGCCGGGTCGAAGGCGTCGACGCCGCGGGTCACCATCGTCTGCAGCGCCGTCACCATCTCGCAGACCACCGGAACCGGGTCCAGAGCGGTGTGCGGCGAGGAGCCGTGCCCGCCCCTGCCGATGACGGTGACGTCGAAACCGTCCGATGCCGCGAGGATCGTGCCCGGACGCGTCGCGACCGTCCCCGCGGGCAGGGTGTTGGCGAGCACGTGGAGGGCGTAGGCGGCGACGACCCTGCTTCCGGCGGCGTCCAGGACCCCCTCGTCGATCATGAGCTGGGCGCCGCCGTGCCCCTCCTCTCCCGGCTGGAACATGAACACGACGTCGCCGGCGAGGTCCTCGCGGCGGCCGGCGAGGAGTCGGGCGGCGCCGACCACCGCACTGACGTGCAGGTCGTGGCCGCACGCGTGCATCACCCCCGGGCGGCGCGAGGCGTACGGCAGGTCCGCGGCCTCCTGCACCGGCAGGGCGTCCATGTCGGCGCGCAGCAGCACGGCGGGCCCGGGGCGCCCGCCGCGCAGCACCGCCGTGACGGAGCTGAGCGACCGGCCGGTGGAGATCTCCAGGCCGAGCCGGGCGAGGGCGGCGAGCACCGTGCGCTGCGTGTCCGGTAGGTGCAGCCCCACTTCGGGGTCGCGGTGCAGAGCGCGGCGGAGCTGCTGCAGGTCGTCGGTGAGGGGCGCGGCATCGCTGAGCTGGAACATGGCCGAAAGGGTGCGCCCGGGGAGCAGCGGCGGCTTCGAGACGCCCGGATCAGGTAACTCGCGCTGATCGTCTGCCGGGATCCGCCGTGCCGGCCTGGCGGCACGTGCGGTCCGCGCCACGTCGCCCGCCGGCGGAGCGGGGCCGGGTGGCGGTCCGGCGGTACGGCGGCGTCATCTGATTGTAATGAGGCATTACAAAGTTGCGGCGTCCCGGGTGTGGCGCTGGGGGTGGATCGGGCCATAAGTTCCCGCTCACAACATTCAGCCGGAGCGGACCCCCGACAGCCGGCGAACGGTAGGAGCGCGCGCCTCCTGGCCCCCTTCCCACACGCCCCTCTTGCGTCCGGTCGTCCGGCCGTAAGCATCAGAAAGGACCCTGCCCATGCGCAAGGGACTCCTGCTCACCGCCACCTCCGTGGCAATGGTCGCCTCGCTCGCCGCCTGCGGCAGCTCCTCGTCGAGCACGACCGCCGGCTCCGGCGGCAAGAAGCCGAAGATCGGCGTGATCCTCCCGGACAGCAAGTCGTCGGCGCGCTGGGAGACGGCCGACCGCAAGTACCTCTCCGCGGCGTTCAAGGCGGCGGGCGTCGACTACGACATCCAGAACGCGCAGGGCGACAAGCGCCAGTTCCAGACCATCGCCGACCAGATGATCACCAACGGGGTCAACGTCCTGGTCATCGTCAACCTGGACAGCGGCACCGGCAAGGCCGTCCTGGACCGGGCCAAGTCCCAGGGCGTCGCCACCATCGACTACGACC
This sequence comes from Streptomyces sp. MS06, assembly GCF_047200655.1. Taxonomy (NCBI): domain Bacteria; kingdom Bacillati; phylum Actinomycetota; class Actinomycetes; order Kitasatosporales; family Streptomycetaceae; genus Streptomyces; species Streptomyces sp. MS06. The sequence goes on along the minus strand of NZ_JBJZOJ010000005.1, from coordinate 83,682 downwards.
GGCTCACCCTGGGAGGCTCCGCCCAGTACTACGTGAGCTTCGACAACACCGCCGTCGGCAGACTGCAGGGCGAGGGCCTGAGCAAGTGCCTGGCCGACATGAAGGTGGAGAAGCCCACCATCGCCACGCTCAACGGCTCACCCACCGACAACAACGCCACCCTCTTCGCCAAGGGCTACAACGGCGTCCTGGACCCGAAGTACAAGTCGGGCGAGTACATCAAGGGCCCCGACCAGTCGGTGCCGGACTGGGACAACGCCCAGGCCGGCACGATCTTCGAGCAGATGCTCACCAGCCAGCCCGGGATCGACGGCGTACTGGCCGCCAACGACGGCCTCGGCAACGCGGCCATCGCCGTCCTGCGCAAGCAGAACCGCAACGGCAAGGTGCCGGTCACCGGCCAGGACGCCACCGTGCAGGGCCTGCAGAACATCCTCGCCGGCGACCAGTGCATGACCGTCTACAAGGCGGTCAAGAAGGAGGCCGACGCCACCGCCAAGCTGGCCGTGTCCCTCGCCAAGGGCCAGAAGGGCGAGACCAACGCGACCGTCGAGGACCCGGAGGGCAAGCGCAAGGTGCCCGCGGTCCTGGAGACCCCGGTGGCCATCTTCAAGGACAACGTCAAGGACGTGGTGGCCGACGGATTCGTCAGCAAGGACGAACTGTGCACGGGGAAGTTCGCCGCCCTGTGCACGGCGGCCGGCATCAAGTAGCCCTCATCGCCCGCCGGTTCGCCCGGCCTGCCCGCGGGCCCCGGAGCATCCCCGCTCCGGGGCCCGCGGGACCACGACCCCAAGGAGCGGTCTTCCATGACAGCGACCCCGATCCTCCGACTGCGCGGGATCGACAAGAGCTTCGGACCCGTGCAGGTCCTGCACGACGTGTCCTTCGACATCCACCCGGGCGAGGTGACCGCCCTCGTCGGCGACAACGGCGCCGGCAAGTCCACCCTGGTCAAGTGCATCGGCGGGATCCACCCGATCGACGGCGGCACCTACTGGTTCGCCGACGAGGAGGTCCATGTGCACAGCCCGCGCGACGCGGCCGCCCTGGGCGTCGAGATCGTCTACCAGGACCTGGCGCTGTGCGACAACCTCGACATCGTGCAGAACATGTTCCTCGGCCGGGAGAAGCGCCGCGGAATCGTCCTGGACGACGCCACGATGGAGGAGATGGCCGCCAAGACCCTCGCAGGTCTCTCCGTACGGACCGTCAAGTCCGTCCGCCAGCAGGTCTCCAGCCTCTCCGGAGGCCAGCGGCAGACCGTGGCCATCGCCAAGGCCGTGCTGTGGAACAGCAAGGTCGTCATCCTCGACGAGCCGACCGCCGCACTCGGTGTCGCCCAGACCGCGCAGGTCCTCGAACTCGTCCGCCGGCTGGCCGACAACGGCCTCGCCGTGGTGCTCATCTCGCACAACATGAACGACGTCTTCGCGGTGTCCGACCGGATCGCCGCCCTCTACCTGGGCCGCATGGCCGCCCAGGTCAAGGCGTCCGACGTGACCCACTCCCAGGTCGTCGAACTCATCACATCGGGCCGCAGCGGAGATCTCGGCCTCGCCCACACCAACGGAGCCCCCGCATGACCACCGCCGTCGCCTCCGAGCACCCCGAGCAGCCCGACAAGCCGGAAGACCCGGACCGCCCCGTCGGGCAGGACACCGCCCGCAGCCCGAGCCTGCGCTCGGTCGCCCGCACCTACCTGGAACGACTGCGGGGCGGGGACCTGGGCGCCGTGCCGGCCGTCCTCGGCCTGATCGTGCTCTGCCTGTTCTTCGCGGCACTGCGCCCGGTCTTCCTGTCCGAGCTCAACTTCGCCAACCTGCTCACCCAGGGCGCGGGCAGCATCGCCATCGCCATGGGACTGGTCTTCGTCCTCCTCCTCGGCGAGATCGACCTGTCCGCCGGATACGCCAGCGGAGTCTGCGCCGCCGTCCTCGCCATCCTGCTCACCGACCACGGCTGGCCCTGGTACGGCGCCGTCGCGGCGGCCATCCTGACCGGCATCGCCATCGGACTGCTGCTCGGCGTGCTCGTGGCCAGGGTCGGCATCCCCTCCTTCGTGGTCACCCTGGCCGCCTTCCTCGGCTTCCAGGGTGTCGTGCTGATGCTCCTCAAGGAGGGCACCAACATCTCCATCCGGGACAAGACGATCCTGGCCGTCGCCAACAACAACCTCAGCCCCGCACTCGGCTGGTCGCTGCTGGCCGCCGGGGTCGCGGTGTACGCGGCGATCCAACTGCGGCAGAACCACAACCGCAGCAGGCGCGGCCTCGTCACCGCGCCCCCCGCCCTGATCGCCGTCCGGGTCGGCGCGCTGACCGTCCTCGGCGCCGTCGCCGTCCACCTCCTCAACCAGGAGCGCAGCCGCAACGTCATCGTCGACTCGCTGAAGGGGGTACCCATCGTGGTGCCGGTCATCGCCGCGCTGCTCGTCGCCGGTACCTTCGTCCTCCAGCGGACCACCTTCGGCCTGCACATCTACGCGGTCGGCGGCAGCGCCGAAGCCGCCCGCCGGGCCGGCATCAACGTGGCCGCAGTCCGCGTCAGCGCCTTCGCCATCTGCTCGTCCCTGGCCGCGGTCGGCGGGATCATCGCCGCGTCCCGCGGCAACTCGGTCGACCCCAACACCGGTGGCAGCAACGTGCTGCTGCTGGCGGTCGGTGCCGCCGTGATCGGCGGAACCAGCCTGTTCGGCGGGCGGGGCCGAGTCGTCGACGCCGTACTCGGCGGCATGGTCGTCGCGGTGATCCAGAACGGCATGGGCCTGATGGGCTACAGTTCTGGCGTCAAGTTCACGGTCACCGGTTCGGTACTGCTGGTGGCCGCCGGCGTGGACGCACTGTCCCGCCGCCGCGGCGTACGACGATGAAGGTCCAGACGGCATGAAAGCCGGTCCCTCGCAGGAGGAGATCCGCCGGCACAACCTCGGCACCCTGCTCCGCCACGTGCACCTCGGGGGTTCGACCTCCCGGGCGGTCCTCGCCGAGCGCATGGGACTCAACCGCAGCACCATCCTGGGCCTGGTCAGCGAACTCGCCTCGGTCGGCCTGGTCCGGGAGGAACTGCCCCGCGACACGGGCCGGGCAGGCCGCCCCTCCCTGGTCGTGCGGCCCGAGTCCGACCGTGCGTACGTCCTCGCCTTCGACATCTGCGCGGACCGGCTCGCCGCCGCACGCATCGGACTGGGCGGCGTCTTCCTCGACCGGCGGGAGATCTCCTGGCCGCGCGACGACCTCCGGGCCGACGAGGTGGCCGACGCGCTCGTCGGCCTGTCCGGGAAACTGCAGGCCGGGGCGCGCCCCGGCACCTGCTGCGTCGGCGTCGGCGCGGGCGTCCGCGGACTGGTCCGGCACCCCGACGGCCTCGTCCACTCCGCCCCCAGCGTCGGCTGGGCGGACGAGGACTTCGGCGCCGGCCTGACCCGCCGACTCGGCCTGGGCCTGCCCGTGGCGGTCGAGAACGAGGCAAACCTCGGGGCCCTCGCCGAGCACCTGCGCGGGGCCGGAACCGGCAGCCGCGACATGGTCTACCTGCACGGCGACATCGGCATCGGCGGCGGTGTCATCACCGGCGACCGACTCCTCACCGGCGACCGCGGCTACGGCGGCGAGATCGGCCACATGCTCGTCAACCCGCAGGACGGACGCCCCTGCGACTGCGGTGCGCGCGGCTGCCTCGAAGCCGAAGCCGGCGAACGCGCCCTGCTGGAGGCCGCCGGCCGGGACGGCTCGGCCGCCGGACGGGACGCGGTCCGCGCCGTCGTCGAGGCGGCCGACCGGGGCGACGTCGGCGCCCGCGCCGCACTGCACCGCGTCGGCGACTGGCTCGGCGTCGGCGTCGCCGGCCTGGTCAACATCCTCAACCCCCGGACCGTCGTCTTCGGCGGCACGCTCCGCGACGTGTACCTCGGCTCGGCCGCCCAGATCCGCAGCCGCATCAACCGCCACGCCCTCCCCGCCTCCCGCGAGCAACTGCGGCTGCGCGTGGGCGAACTGGGCGACGACGCCGTACTCGTGGGCGCCGCCGAGTCCGCGTTCTCCGGGATGCTGTCCGGGCCCCTGGAAGCCCTGGCCCGCACCCTCCCGTAACCGACGGCGACCGTACGCCGGAACCGCACCCGACCGCATGCCGGCACCCCGTCGCACACGGGCAGCCTGCCCTACCCGGCAGCCTGCCCTACCCGGCGGCCTGCCGTATCCGGCATCCGGCCGTACGCGGTCACCCGGCGACGGGTCAGCCCGCCGCCGGTCCCCGCGCCGGGCCCCGCCCGCACGCCCGCCGGGTTCTCCCGCGCGACGGGTACCCGGGTGGTGCCGTGGACCGGCACCGTGCACCGGGGTCCCGTCCGGTCACGCGTTCTCCGACCGCCCGGAGTCGGGGGCCCAGCCGTCCGGCAGGCCCGCGGTCTGCGGTTCCAGCACGGCGGGGTCGCCGGCCACCACCCCGGTGAAGCGGTCCGGGGCGAGGCGGCGGGCGGCGGCCCGCACGGCGTCGGGGTCGACCGTGCGCAGCCGGTGCAGGTGGCCCGGCAGCCAGCGGTGGTCGAGGCCGGCCCGGTCGAGGGCGACGAGCAGGCGGGCCAGACCGCGCCGCCCGGACAGCGACAGCACGGTCAGTCCCGCGGCGTGGGAGCGGGCGGCGAACACCTCCTCCGCGGTGGGCGGCGCGGTGCCGGCGACCGCGGCGAGCTGCTCGTGCGTCGCCCGCAGCGCTGCTGCGGCGTTCTCCGGATCGGTGTCGAACTCGACCAGCAGCGAGGCGCGTCGCCCGGCGTGCTCCCACAGGTGGGACTGCGCCTGGTAGGTCCAGCCGCGGCGTTGCCGCAGCTCGCCGACGAGCCGCGAGGAGAAGTAGCCGCCGAGGACCATGTTGGCGACCACCAGGGCCTCGTAGTCCGGGTCGGTGCGCGGCGGGGCGTCCGCGGCCAGCCGGATCTGCGCCTGCCGGGCACCGGGCCGGGCCGCCACGGTCAGGGGACCGGTGCGCAGCGCCGGGGGCGCGGTCGGCCGGGTGACGGCATGGTCGGAGCGCCAGCCGGCGAGTGCGGCGCAGGCGCTGTCGGCGACGGCACCGGGGTCGCCGCTGCCGACGAGGACCAGCACGGCACCGCGCGGGACCACGCGTTCCGCGGCCAGGCGGGCCACGGCCGCGGTCTCCACCGCGGCGACCAGCTCGGCCCGCGGCGTCTCCCGGGTGATCGGGTGGTCGCCGAAGGCGCGCAGCAGCAGCGCCTCCCGGGCCAGGTGGCGCGGCGCGCCGCGGGCCACCTCGATACGGCGCAGCAGGCGGGTGCGTTCGGCGGCGACGTCGGCCGGGTCGAGGGCGGGGGCGGCCAGGCAGCGGCCCAGCACGCCCAGCACCGCGTCCAGTCCGTCGGCGAGGACCGTGCCGGACACCTCGAGACCCTCCGGGTCGACGCGCACCGTGAGCCGTCCGCCGGCGTCGGCGATGCGGTCGTCGACGGCGGTCCGGTCGAGGGCGGGCGGTCCGGCGGTGCCGCCCAGCAGGCCGGCGGACAGCACCTCGGCGGTGGCGCCCAGGGCGGCGGGGCCGCCGCCGCACGGGATGTGCAGCCGCAGTTCGGCGAGCGGCACGGCGGGACGGCGCACCGCGACCACCCTGAGGCCGTTGTCGGCGGTCCGGGTGGCGGCGTCCGGCGGCGGCACGGGGCGCGGGGCGCCGAGCGCGGGCAGGCCCACGGGCGAAGGGCCGGGCCCGCGGTGCGCCTCGTCGGGTGCGCGGTGGGAGTGATCGGGCGTGGCGGCTCCGGTTGCCGCAGCGGTCGTCATCCTCGGCCTCCGTGGTGGGGCGCCGGGCACAGCAGGACACCGCGGCGGGGCCGGCCCGCCAGGGCGGCCGCGGCCTCGGCGATCTGCTGGGGGGTGGTCCGCGGCAGGCGGCCGGGGAGCCGGTCGGCGAGGGCGGCGTCCCCGTGGTGCAGTTCGAAGCGGCCGTGGGCACGGGCGCGGGAGCCGACCCGGTCGAGGGCGAGGTACTGCTCGGTGGCGAGCCGGGCGGCCGCCCGGGCGAGAGCTGCCGGGTCGGGGCCGTCCTGGGCGAGCCGGCCCAGCGCTTCGAACGCGGCGTCGCCGATCGCGTCGGCGGTCTGCTCGGTCGGTGTCATGGCGCGGATCACGAACACGTCCGGATCGCGCGCCTCCCAGGGCACTCCGGTCAGCCCGGCGCCGGCGTGCACGAACGTGGCGAGCCGGCGTTCGCGGACGGCGGTGCGGTGCAGGAGCGAGTTCTCGCCGTCACCGAGCAGCGCGCCGAGCACGGTGGCGGCCAGGTAGCGGTCCGGATCGGCGACCGGGTCGGGCAGCGGCAGGCCCAGGGCGAGAGCGGGCAGCGGCAGTCCCGCTACCGGGAGCGTGTCGAGCCGGTCGGCGGCTGGCGCGGGCTCGCCGAAGTCGGGGCGCCGCGGCACGGGGCGGGCGGGCAGCGGGCCGAAGTGGCGGTCGACCAGCTCCAGGCAGGCGTCCGCGTCGACCGCGCCGACCACGGTGAGGACCGCGTTGCCGGGGGCGTAGTAGGTGTCGAAGAAGGCGGCGAAGTCGTCGGGGCGGCTCGCCTCCAGGTCGGCCAGGTCGCCGTATCCGTTGTGGGTGTTGGCGAAGGTGGTGAAGACGGCGGGCGGGAGCTGCACCCAGGGGAAGCCGCCGTAGGGGCGGCCGCTGATGTTGCGCCGCACCTCCTCCCGCACCACGGCGATCTGGTGGGCGAGGGTCTCCTCGGTGATGCGCGGGGCCCGCATCCGGTCGGCCTCCAGGAACAGCACCCGTTCCAGGGCCTCGGCGGGCACCACCTGGTAGTAGGCGGTGTGGTCGCGGTGGGTGGTGCCGTTGAAGACGCCGCCCGAGGCCTGGACGAGCTGGGCGTGCTGCCCGCGCCCGACACGTGCACTGCCCTCGAACATCAGGTGTTCGAAGAGGTGGGCGAAGCCGCTGCTTCCCTCGGGCTCGGAGCGGAAGCCCACGTCGTAGGTGACGGCGACGGCGACCGCGGGCGCGTCGTGGTCCTCGGTGACCACGACGCGCAGCCCGTTGTCCAGACGCAGCCGGCGCGGCTCGCAGCGCGCGGGCGCGGTCCGCGGTGCGGCGGCCGGCGGTGCCGCGGAGGCGGCCGGGGCGCTCAACGGGCGGTCTCCTGCATCGCGCGGATGCCGAACCGTCCGGCGACCAGCACCAGCAGCACCGCGAGGCCGGCGCCCAGGAGGACCCGGCCGCTGTCGATGTCACCGGCGAACAGGTGGCGTTCGGCGGTCACGACGTGCGTGAGCGGATTGGCCCGGGACATCCACGCCAGCCAGCCCGGGGCCAGCGACATCGGCAGCAGGATCCCGGAGAGCAGCAGCACCGGCAGGGTGACGGCGTTGAGCACGCCGCTGTAGGCCTCCTCCTGCCCCATGCGCAGGGCGAGTCCGTAGGACAGCGAGGACATGCCGGCGGCGAGGACACCGACGAGTACGACGGCGAGGAGCACACCGGGCAGGGAGGCGCGCAGCCCGACCGCGACCGCGCCCAGCACCAGCACGCTCGCCTGCACCAGCAGGACGACGACGTCCCGGGCGACCCGGCCGGCCAGCAGGGCGGTCTTGCTGGCCGGGCTGACCCGCATGCGGTCCAGGACGCCGGCCCGCCGCTCCCCGAGGATGCCGATCCCGACGAACACGCAACTGAACATCGCCTGCTGGACGAGGAGTCCGGGGACGAAGACGCTCCAGGAGTTGGTGTGGTCGAAGCCCGGACCGCTGGACAGCTTGAGCAGCAGCGGCCCGAAGAACAGCAGGTACAGCGCGGGCTGGATGAGACCCACGGCGACCCACGCGGGGTTGCGGAGGGTGTAGCGCAGGGAGCGCTGGAACACCGCGACGGCGTCGTTGACGGGCTGGGGGGTCACTGGTCCTCCCGGAGGGTGGCCGTGGCGGTCCCGGCCGCCGCGGGCCGGCCCGCCGCACCCGCGGCGGGCCGCGGCCCGCCGGACGCGGGCGCGGGTCTGGCGCCGGACGCCGGCACACCGGTGGCGGTACCCGCGGCGGGGGCCGCGGCGTCGGCCGGGGCGACCGGATCGGCGAGGTCTGTCGTGCCTGACGTGCCTGAGGTGCCTGTCGTGCCTGTGGTGCCTGTCGTGTCTGCGGTGTCTGTGGTGTCTGCGCTGTCGGGGGCGTCGGCCGGAGTCGCGGGAGCGGTGCGCGACGCGCCCGGCTCCGGGTGCTCCCCGTGCATCGAGCGTCCGGTGAGGGCGAGGAACACGTCGTCCAGGGACGGCCGTTTGACCAGGACCGACTCGACGTCGACGCCCGCGTGGTCCAGTTCCCGCAGGATGTCGGCGAGCCGGCGGCGGGCCTCGACGACCCGCACCTGCACCGCGTCCGCGGCCCGGTCCACCCGGCCCCCGGGCACCGCGCGGGCCACCGCGACGGCGGCCTCGGCCACCTGCGGGGTGGCGATGACCACGGTGTCCCCCGCGGTGGCGTCCTTGAGCGCCTCCGGGGTGTCGTCGGCGATGACCCGGCCCTCGTCGACGACGGTGATCCGGTCGCAGATCTGGTCGGCCTCGTCCAGGTAGTGCGTGGTGAGGAAGACGGTCACGCCGTGTTCGGTGCGCAGCGAGCGCACGTGCTCCCACACGGCGGCCCGGCTGGTGGGGTCCAGACCGGCGGTGGGCTCGTCGAGGAAGAGGACCAGCGGCCGGGACACCAGGCCCAGGGCGATGTCCAGCCTGCGCCGCTGCCCGCCGGACAGCGTCTTGGCCAGGCGCAGCTCCAGGCCCTCCAGGCCGAAGTCCGCGCACATCCGCTCGGCGCGCGCGGCGGCCTCGCGCCGGCCCAGGCCGTGCAGCCGGGCCTGGGTGCGGAGTTCGTCGACGACCCGGTGGTCGCCTCCGGCGGCACCGCCCTGTCCGACGAGACCGATCCGCCTGCGCACCTCGCGCCGCTCGGTCACCACGTCGTGCCCGGCGACCCTGGCCGTGCCTGCGGTCGGATCCAGCAGCGTCGTCAGCATCCGCACCGTGGTCGTCTTGCCGGCCCCGTTGCGGCCGAGGAGGCCCAGCACCTCGCCCTCGGCGACGTCCAGGTCCACCCCGCGGACCGCCTCCACCTTGCCGGACCTGCTCGGGAAGGTGCGCTCCAGCCCTCGCGCGGCGATCACGCGGGCATCCCCGTACCGTGCGCGGCACGGCCGGCCGGCCGTGCACTGATGGTGTGGCCCTCGGTCATCGTGCTCCCTCAGTCGTTTCGGTCGGACCGGCGTCCGGCAGCGCCACCGGCGCCACCGGACGCCGGTCGCTGCGGCCGGAGTCCGCCGCGCGTCGCGGCCGGCGGATCCGGTGCGGTGTCCGCCGGCCGGCGCCGGCGGCAACGGCGGTGCGGGTGCCGGTGCGGCGTCCGTCCGGTCGGTGTCGGTGTCCGTGTCGGTGCGATGCCGGTTCCGGTCCGGGCGGACGCCCGCCGGTACGCGCGGTAGCGGGACGCCCGGAGCCGGGCCGGCCCGGCCGTACCGCACCCGCCCCGCGCGGAGACGGGCACCGACGGGGTGCGGGAACGGGTACGGCGCGGGCGGGCGGCCCGGCCACCTGGCACGGCGGCCGGGCGGCGCCCGGGTACGCGGACCGACGATGCCGGTGGACGGCAACCCGCGTCCAGCGGTTCGGGCCGCCTTCCGGTGCTCTGGCAGCAAGCTGCAGATCCGGCCGGTGATCCGCAGTTTGCTGCCGCAGGGCGGGCCTTGTCGCGGCGCTCCGGGGTCACCACGATGAGTAGCGCTCCGAGGCGCCGGCCCGTGCCGGACGGCCCGTCCTGACGCGCCGCCGCCGGGCACGTCCCCGGCGGTCCGTCCGTAGGGACGGGCAGGCCGGACAGCGGCCCGCGCCGGTCGGAGCAAGCTCCCGGGCCCGCCCACGCACTCCTGCGGGCGGATCCGACAGTCACCCATGAAGGGAACATGCGACATGAGCCAGACCGCGACCGAGTTCGCCGCCTTCGACCTCGAGGACCTGCAGGTCCTCGACCTGAACGACGCGGTGGCGCTGCCCGAGATGGGCGCGTCGATCATCATCAACAGCGCGGAGTTCGTGGACGACGCGGAGGACGTGGTCGACGGCGCAGCGCTGGACGCCGTCTCCGTCTCCTCGTCCTCGTCGTGCTGCTGCTGCTGATCGTCCGTCACTGACGGCGCTTCCGGTCCGGTCCTCAGCCCGGGCTCATGTGTGTGCCGGCCGCCGGCCGGCTCGAAGACCGCTCACCGCGGCGGGGGGACCAAGGTCCACCGGGGTCCCCCCGCGCCCTTCCGGAGGAGTCTCGCGTGGATCTGCCCGGACGGACCCGCATCGTGCGGGTCCACGACCACTCGACGGACCCGCGGCCGCTGCTGCGCCTGCTGGCCGGCCCGCTCCGGGAACTGACGGCACAGCAGTGGGTGCCGCTGGCGCATGTGCGCCGGGGCTGGCTCGGCGGCTCCCACCTGCGGATCACGCTGCGCCCGCTGGCCAGCAACACCGTACGTCTGGACGACTTCGCGGCGCTGGCCGCGCGGGCCGCCGGATCGCTGCCGGCGACCGCCCCCGACGAGGCGGACTACCGGGCGCGGGCCGCGGAACTGGGCCGCTGGGAGAACGTACCGCCGCCCTATCCGCCCCTGCGCGCGCAGGGGCTGGTGGAGGTGGACGAGGAGACCGAGCCCCCGCCGGGCTGGACCCCCGCCCTGGTGGACGCCCGCGACCAGCTCTCCTCCCATCTCCTGTCCCCGCTGCTGCACAGCGTCGGCGCCGCACCGGATCCCGCCGCAACGCCCGGTTTCGGGCCGGACGGGGCGACGACCGGACCGGCGAGCGGCGCGCGAGGCTCCGCCGCGCACGAGGAGGACGTCCGGCGGCTGGTGGCCCGGGTGCTGGCCCTGCTCGCCCGCGGCCATCCGTACGGGCTGGGCGTGGGCACGCTGCCCTACCGTTCGCACGCCGAGGGCGTGATGTCGGCGGTGGGCCGGCGTACCGACCTGCGGGCCGCCTTCCGCGAACGGTACGTGCGCGACCGGGAGTTCTTCGCCGCAGCCGTGGCCGAGGCACCGTCACCCACCGCTGCCGCCGAGAGTCCGGAGCCCGCCGCGGCCACCGGGACGCAGACGTCCGCGCCCTCCGCGGCACCGCCCGAGACGCCCCTGCTCGCCCACTGGGCAACGGCGTTCGCCCGCTGCCGGGGGGCAGCCGAGGCGTTCACCGCGTCCGGTCTGGTCACCGACGAGACACTGGGCGCACTGGGCGCCACCACGGCGCCCACCGACGACCGCCCGGTGCCCAGTGCCTTCCACACGGCGGCCCACCACAGCGGCATCACGCTCCGGGAACCGTACTGGCAGACCGCGCACCGCCTCGTCCTCAACACCCTGTATCCGGCGCTCACCTGCCTGGGCATCAGCCCGCTCCAGCGCTACTACCTGTGCTTCGGAGTCAGCGAGGCCGCCGACGAACTGCTCGGGGAGACCTGGCTGGAGCGCATGACGGGCTTCGCGGAGCGTGAGCTTCCGGAACGGGTGCGCTCCGCCGTGGAGGAGGCCTCCCGGCCGCCGGTGCCGACCCGGTGAGCCGGCCGGTCGCGCGGGCCGCCACGGTACGGCCGCAGGACGGGGCCCGCACGGCCTGACTCCCGACGGCCGCACCCGCCCGCGCTCCGTGCTCAGCCCGCCCGTGCCCCGCGCTCCTGCCGGCCGCAGGCCGCCCCGTGCCCCTGCCGCCCCCGGTCGCCTCCGTGCCCCGACACCCACCCACCCGACCGACCCGCCCGCTCCACCCCGTGCCTGCCCCACCGTGCACCCGTGGCAGCCCTGGTGACGGATCGGCCACCGCCGCCCACCACCGGGCCGGACGCGGCAGCTCCGACCCCGCCGTGCCGAGAGAACTTTGGAGACCACCATGCGCTTCGGCGTGTCGTTCCTGCCCGACTCCGCCCCGGACACCAAGCCGGCCACCGAGTACTTCCAGGACGTGCTGCGCATGTCCCGGATCGCGGACGAGTCGGGCATGCACTACGTCAAGATGACCGAGCACTACCTCCACCCCTACGGCGGCTACTGCCCCAGCCCCCTGGCGTTCCTCTCCGCGGTGGCCGCGCAGACCAGGTCGATCCGGCTGATGACCGGATGCGTGCTGCCCGTCTTCCACCACCCCATCGACCTGGCCTCCCGCATCGCGATGGTGGACGCCCTCAGCGAGGGGCGGCTGGAGATCGGCTTCGCCCGCGCCTACCTGCCCTACGAGTTCGAGGCGCTCGGCGTGCCCATGGACGGCAGCCGGGCCCGCTTCGAGGCCACCGTCGACGCCGTCGGGCGGCTGCTCACCGAGGAGCAGGTCACCCTCGACACCCCGTTCTTCTCGTTCCGGGACGCCACAGTGCTGCCGCGGCCCACGCAGCGGCCGCGGCCGCCGTTCTGGATCGCCGCGGTACGGTCCCCGGAGAGCTTCGTACGCATCGGGGAACTGGGGCACGGGCTGCTCATCACGCCCTCCGGAACCTCCTTCGACGACGCCCTGGTCGCCTCCTACCGGGACAGTTTCGCCGCCAGCCGGGGCGCCGGCGAGGCCCCCCGGGTGGCGGCCAGCCTGCCGCTGTTCGTGGCGGAGACGGACCAGGAGGCCCGCCGCGTCGCCGACGTCCACCTGGACCGGTACCTCAAGGTGTGGACGTCCGCCCTGAACCGCTGGGACGACACCACCTCCAGCGACTACCAGGGCTACACCGGTTTCAACCGGATCGCCCGCACCCTCACCGCGAAGGACCTGCGCTCCTCGGGCACCGCCTTCGTCGGCTCCCCGGCCCACGTGGTGGAGCAGATCGGCCGGTTCCAGGAGCGGCTGGCCGCCGACGTGCTGCTGTGGCAGACCGACTTCGGCGGGCTGGGCGGCACGGAGGCGTTCCGCAGCCTGGAGCTGTTCGCCTCCGAGGTGATGCCCCTCCTGGACCGCACACCCGCCGAGCCGGTCGCCGCCACGGCGTGAGCCCGCCCCCGAGCGCCCCCCAGCCGGTCGCCGCCACGGCGTGAGCCCGCCCGCCGGGCGCCCCCGGGCCCGTCTCCACCCGGCCCGTCTCCACCGGGCCCGTCTCCACCGGGCCCCGCGACCACCGCGGCGGCGCCCGGACGGCGGGAGCCGGTGTGACCGTCCGGGGCGCCGGCTCCGCCCCGGCGGTCCGTGCCGCCCGGGGCATCCCTCCCGCCTCGTCCGCCTCCCGCCGACTTCGCAGTGAACCCCCGGGCCCGTCCGCCCGCCGGGCCCGCACAGGAAGGTGACCGCCCCTCATGTCCGTCGACACCTCCGTCGAGTCGACCGCCCAGCCGCAGCCCGCGGTGCCCGCCCGGGTACGCCGCCCGGTGCTCGCCGACACCCTGCTGCTGCGGGTCAACCCGCTGCCCGGCCGCCGCCTCGCCGCCCCCGGCCTGACCGTCGCCCTGCGCGCACTGGCCGCCGCCGGGACCGTCGGCACGCAACTCGCCGAGCAGGCCTGCGACGAGCTGTACGAGGTGGCCGGCCGGGCCGCCGGCCGGGAGCGGCACCGCGCGCTGCAACTGCGCCGGGACATCCACAACCAGCGCGATCCGGCGCCCGCCCTCACGACCGGCGACTGGCCGCCGACGGTCACCGCGTGGCTCGACAACCGGCAGCGCTCGCAGCTCGCCCGGGCCGCGCTGACCGCCGGGCACGCCGAACTGGTCGCCCACGAGCGGTCCGTGCTCGCCGAACTGTGCGCCGCCGAACCGTTCCAGCTCTCCCTGGCGCTGAACTCGCCCCAGGTCCTGGACGCGGTCCGCCGCTACCGCTCCGGCTACTCGGCACCCTCCGCCCGGCTGCGCAAGTCGGAGCGCGGCATCCTGCAGCACCTGACCCGCGCCATGGTGCGCACCAGCCCGCTGTCCCGGTTCACCGCGGTCGGCTTCGCCCACTGGGCGCCGCAGGGACGGAGGCTCGACGCGGCCGACTTCGACCGCCGGTCGGCGCGCGCGTTCGTCTCCCTGGACCGCGCGCTGTTCGGCGCGGTGATCACCGGTACCGGAGAGCGGCCCTGGCAGGCGGAGGGGGCCGCCGGACTGCCCGAGGTCGTCGAGCGCAACCGCACGCTGCGCGCGGACGACTCCGAGGTGCGCTACGTGCGCCGGACGTCCTCCGGGACCAACCTGGTCAGCGCCTCCCTGACCCGGCCGCTGTCGCTGCTGCTGACCCTCACCGCGCTGGGCCCGATCGGCACCGGGGCGCTCGCGGCGGAACTGAGCGCACGACTCGGCCTGGCGCCCGCCCCCACCGTCGCCTTCCTGGCGAAGGCACTGGCCGCCGGCATCCTCCGGCCCGGCCCGGCCCTCGACGAGCAACTCGCCGACCCGCTGCCCGCCGCCCGCGCCGTCCTGCGGCGGCAGGACCCCGAGGCGCTGCCCGCCCTGGACGAGGCCGAACGCGCGCTCGGCGACCTGGCGACCGGCGGCGTCAGCGGACGGGTGGCCGCGCTGACCCGGTTGAACCGCGCCGAGCGGGACCTCAACGCCCGATCGATCCGGCCGGCCCGGCTGCACGTCAACGAGGACCTGGTGCTGCCGCCCGCACAGGTCACCGACGAGGGATACCGAGCGGCCCTCACCGACCTGGCCGACGTCACCTCGTTCCTCTCCCTCTTCGACCGCCACCACGAGGTGCGCGCCCTGCTGGGCACCGCCTTCGTCGACCGCTTCGGGCCGGGCGCCCGCGTCGACCTGCTGGACGCCGCCGCCGATCTGGTCACCATGGTCTACCGGCGCGAGACCGCGCTGAGCGCCGCCACCGCCGACGACTTCGGCCCGCCGAACGGCGCACTCGCCGCACTGCTGGCGCTGCGCCGGGAAGCGGTCGGCCACGTGCTGCGGACCCTCCACGACGCCGAGGACGCGCCGGAGGCGGCCCTGGACCCGGCCGCGCTGGCCGCGTTCGCCGACCGGATGCCGGCGTACTTCCGCCGCCGGGCAGCCTCGTACGCGATGCTGGTGCAGCCGGTCGACGGGCGGCTGGTGCTCAACGACTGCTACGGCGGCCGGAACCTGCTCGGCAGCCGCTTCCTGGGGCCGGACCGGGAACTCGGCGGTGACGCGGCCGACCGCACCGCGGCCCGGGTGCTGCGCCAGTTCGGCAGCGCGGGCGGCATCGTGCTGGAGGACCACGGTCTGCACAACGCGAACATCAACCACCGGGTCCGCCTGCTGCCGGACACCGTCACCCCGGAGGGCTGGGCGGGCCTCCGCCTCGGCCACGACCCGGCCACCGACACCCTCTCCCTGACCGACCGCGACGGACGCACCGTGGTCCCGGTGACCTGCGGGATGAAATGGTCGGAGCTGCTTCCCGAGCCGCTCCGCATCGCCATGTGGCTGGCCGACAGCGGACGCGTCACCCTCGATCCGCTGGCCGGTGTACGCGCCCGGCGGCTGCGGGCCGGCGAGCCCGCCGACCGCACCATGGCCCTGCCCCGGCTGACGGCCGGACAGGTGGTGCTCGGACGTCGCCGCTGGTACCCGGGGGACGACTTCCCCGCGGCGGCCGGTTCGTTGAGCGAGGCGGAGCACCTGATCGCGCTCACCGAGTGGCGCGCCGCACACGAGGTACCCGAGGAGGTCGTCGCCAAGACGCCGCTGGGCGGCCTGCCGTCCCGCGACGGCGACGACGGCGTGCGCGCCTACGTGAAGTCCCGGCGCCGCGACAAGCCGCAGTACCTGGACCTGGGCAGTGCGTTGACGGCGAGGGTGCTGCCCCGGCTGCTGGACCGCCGCAGCCCCGGCTACCTGGAGGAGGCCCTGCCCGGCGTCCGGCCCGGCCGGCACGCGGTGGAGTGGGCGGTCGAGTACGACCTGCCCGCCGGGGAGTCCGACGACCCGGCCCCGGCCCCGTCCGGCGCCGGCCGCGCCGCCCCGGAGGGGGTGACGGGACATCAGGAGGCCGCGGGCCGGGAGGAGTCGTCCCCGGGCCCGGATCGGAGGGACGTCGCGGGAGGCCTGGAGCCCGCAGGGGACCTGGCGGCCTCGGGGCGCGAGGGGGCCGCACGATGACCGCGCCCACCACCCCGTCCACCACCACCCCGTCCACCACCGTCGCGCCCGCCGCCGGGGGCGGCCCCACGGAGGCCGAGGCCCGACCGGCGGCGGCCCCCGCGGTTCCACCGGCCGCGGACACGGCTCACCGCCGGACCGCGGGCGGGGCCGCGCCTGACCACCCGGGCCCCGGCACCTGGGTGAAGCTGCGCCCCGGCGCCCATCTGGCGCCGGTGTCCCGGGGTGTGCACCTCTCGCACGGCCGCCGGTCGTTCGTGCTGGGCGGTCCGCCCGCCCTGTTCACCCTCCTCGACCGGCACCTCGGCCCGCTGTCGGACGGCACCTGCCTGGACGAACTGGTGGCGGCCGAAGGCACCGAGGAGTCCCGTCCGGTCCTCGCGCGCATCCTGCGCGCCCTGCTGGACCAGGGGGTGCTGCTGGACCTGGACGCGATGGGAACCCCCGAGCCCGACCCCGGCACCGCCGAGCGGTACGCCGACGTCCTGGCGTTCCTGGAGGACCACAGCGACGACCCCTACGGCGTGTTCGCCGTGCTGCGTTCGGCCACCGTGGACGTGCGCGGTGCCGGCCCTGCGGTGCCGGCGCTGCTGCGCGGTCTCGCCGTCCACGGAGTGGAACGGGTGCGCGTCCTGCCGGGCATCGCCCCTGCGGAGGGATCCGCCCCCGACGTGACCGTCCTGGTCGCGGACGCGGATGCGGGCGTGCCCGCGCCCGTGGAGGCGGACGCGGACGGGTGCACGGACGGGGTCACGGACGCGCGCGGACCGGGTGGGTCCGCCGAGGCCGACGTCTGGCGGGCCGCATCCGCGGCCGGCCATCCCGTGGTGGTCGTGGTGGCGCGGCCCGATCTGGCCGCCGTGGCCACGCCGGGGCCCCGGGGCGGGTCCGCGGACCCGGCCGCGGCCCTGCGGCGGGCCGCCGCCTGGGCCGCGCTCGAACCCGCCGGCTGGACGCCGCGGCCGATGAGCGCCGTACTGGCCGGGGCACTCGCCGCCCGCGCCTGCGTGGAGGTCCTCACCGGCATCGGCACCTCCCCACCGGACGGCTCCGGCACCAGCCCGGGCGAGCCCCCTGCCGACCAGGTCTCCGGACACTCCCCGGGCGTCGCCCCCAGCCCACCCGCGGCCGCACCCCATCTGACCCTGGTGTGGGGCCACGCCCTGGAGTCGCGGCGCATCCCCCTCACCGGACCGGACGGGGTGCGCCCCGCGGCCCCGGACGGCGGAGAGGCCGTAGACCCCACCGAGAAGTCCACCGAGAAGTCCACCGAGAAGCCCACCGAGGAGGGCGGCGGCGGTCCGGACGGCCGGGCGGACGGCGGTGGTGCCGACGACCGGGCCGCCGGCGACGCTTCGGACGACCGGGTCGGGATCCGCAGCGGATCGCACGACCGGACCGAAACCGGTCCCGACGGCATCGGCCGCACGCCCGTGACGGGCACCGCCCCACCGAGCGGTCCCCGCCCGACGTCCGCGGAGCGGATGCCGGTGCCCTCCGAGGGGGAGCCGGACCGGGGCGGGAGGCGCGGGGCCCCCGAGGGCTCCGGCGGAGGCCCGGCGGCGGGCCGGTGGCGGCGCGTCGACGCCGGCGCGCTGCTGGCCGACCTCGCGGACGGCCGGGCGCCGGCCCCGGACCCCACCGGCGCCTACGCGGCGTCGGGGCCGCTCACCGCCCGCTGGACCGGTCCCGCCCGGTTCGAACGCGACCTCGACGTGGAGCAGGTGCCGGTCTCCGTCGCCTCCGTGCGCTGGATCGACTCCGGGCGCACCACCCTGGGTTGGGGACCCAGCAGGGCGGTGGCCGGAGTGCAGGCGCTGCTCGACGGCCTGCGCTCGGTCGTGGTGCCCGGGACGCACCCTGCGGGCTCCGGCGGCCCGGTCGCCTGCGCGGGTGCCACCGAGCACCAGTGGCTGCTGGACGGCCTGCTGCGCCTCGCCCCGGTCCCGCACCGGGACGCCCCCGGTGCGGAACCGGTGGACTGGGACTCCGTCACCCACCCCGAGGTCCAGGCGCTGTGGGGAGCGCTGCTCGACCATTTCGAACAGCCGGTACGACTCGACGTCCGGCGGATCCCACCCCTCGGCTGGTGGGTCGCTACCGCGGTGCGCGACGCCGACGGCGCCGTGCTGGGCCGCCAGTGGGGCCCCGGACGGGAGTCCGCCGTGCACGCCGCGCTCGTCGAGTGCTGCGCCCGCGTCCAGTCCGGGGGCCGGTGGACGCCGGAGCGGGGCGACGCTCCCGGCACCTGGGTGCTGCATTCGCTCGCCCCGCAGCGGGCGGCGGCCCTGGCCCGCGGCGGCGCGGCGCTCGGCGGCACGCTGACCGCGCATCGGCTGACCGGCGACGGCGTGCTGCCCGGACGGCTGCTGCCCTGCGGTCTCCTGGAGCTGCGTTGACCGCCGCGGCGGGGCCCACCCCGCCCACCTCCCCGCCGACCTCCCCGGCACCGTGCACCGCCGCACTGCGGTCGCCCGCCGAGGTGCTTGCCGGTCCGGGAGCGCCGGTCGGCTGGGACTGGAGCGGCTGGGCGGAGCATCCCGACGTGGGCGTGGTCGCCGTCAGCGGGGGATACGACCAGGAGTGGGAGCAGTCGGCACTGGCCACCGCCCGCCTGCGCGGGACGGGCCTGCTGTCCGTGCGGGTGGAGACCGGGAGCGTGCTGGTGGGCCCGCTGTGGCTGCCGCCCGCCGTGCAGGGCGGTGCGGGGACGCCACCCGCGTGCGCCGGCTGCCTCGTCACCCGGCGGTCGCACCGCCACCGCCCGGAGGGCGAGGAACTCCTCCGCTTCGCCGCAGAGTCCCGAGCCTCGGAGTCCCGAGCCGCGGAGTCCCGAGCCGCGGAGTCCCGAGCCGCAGAGTCCCGAGCCGCAGAGTCCCGAGCCGCAGAGTCCCGAGCCGCAGAGTCCCGAGCCGCGGAGTCCCGAGCCGCGGAGTCGGGGGCCTCGGCGCCGGCCCCGGCCGGACCGGCCCCGTCGGCCGGCTCCGGACGCGCCGCTACGGCCGCGCCCCCGGCCCCCGTCGCGGCGGCGCCCCCGGCCTCCGGTGCCGTCGCCCCGCCCCGGCCGCCGGGACGGCGTCCGGTGCCGCCCCGGCCGCCATGGCTGCGGCACGCCGTCGAGGTGTACGGCACCGTGGTCGCGGCGGCGCCCCTGGGCCCGGGCGAACTGGCGGTACTGCGGGCCGACGGGGCGGTCCGCCGCCACCGGCTGCGGCGCACCTACCGCTGCCCGGTGTGCGCAGCGCCCGGTGCCCCCCGTGACCCGCTCCGGCCGCCTCCGGCGCCGCGGCTGCGGCCCCGGCCCACCGCGGCGGCGGTACCGACCCGGGCCGGTGCCCCGTTCGGCATGGACGCGGACCGGATGAGGGAAGCCCTCGCGGACTCCCGCTTCGGTCCTGCCGTGCGGGTCAGCCGCGACGCGCACGTGCCGTTCGCCATGTCGGAGGTCCGACTGCTGGGTGGTTCCCCGGCGGGGCACGGCCGGGCCCGCACCTACGGTGAGGCCGAGGCGGTGGCCTACCTGGAGGCCTACGAGCGGATGGCCGGCTATCCCCACGGCACCCGGCCGGTCACCGGCCGCAGCCTGGCCGAGCTCGGCGAACGGGCCCTGGACCCGGCCCGGTTGGGCGGCTACACCGAGGCGCAGCTCGCCCATCCGCTGTCCCGGGTGCGGCCCTGGGACGCCGGCACCCCCATGGACTGGGTGTGGGCCCACCGGATGCGCGACGGCCGCCCCCTGCTGGTGCCCGCCGACGCCGGCTTCTACCAGTACCGGTATCCGCCGCGCGAGCCCGGCGACCGGCGCCTGAACCACGTCCTGGAGTCGTCGAGCGGCTGCGCGCTGGGCTCGTCGTACGAGGAGGCCGCCCTGCACTCGCTGCTGGAACTGGCCGAACGCGACGCCTTCCTGCTGGCCTGGCACCGGCGGCGCCCGCTGCCCGAGATCGACCCCGACACCGTGCGGGACCCGCAGAGCCGGCTGCTGCTGCGCATGGCCAGGGCCCGGGGGTTCGAGATCCGGCTGCTGGTCGCCACCGCCGACATCGCGGTGCCCGTGGTGTGGGCGCTGGCGCTCCGCCCGGACCGCGCGCTGCCCGCCGCGTTCAGCACCGCGGGCGGCAGCCCGGACCCGGAGGCCGCGGTCCGGGCTGCCCTGTGGGAGCTGGCGCAGCTCACCGAGACCGGCCTGACCTGGGACCCGGCGGCGATCGAGCCGATGGTCGGCGACCGGTCCCGGGTCGACGACCTGATGGACCATCCGCGGCGCAACGCCGACCCGCGGTTGCTGCCGCGCGTCACCGAGGTGCTGGGCGGTCCGCTCCTGCCGCTCGCGGACGCCTTTCCGGACTGGCCCGGAGTGTACGCGCGGGCCGCGCGCGGGGACGTGACCCGAGGTCTCGGCTTCGTCGCGGAACTGTACGCGGACGCGGGACTGACGGACGTGCTGCTCGTGGACCAGACGACGCCGGAGCACGCCGACGCGGGTCTGGCGGTGGTCAAGGCGGTCGTGCCGGGCATCGTGCCCATGTGCTTCGGCCAGGTCCACCAGCGGTTCACCGGGCTGCCCCGGCTCCTGGACGGCCTGCCGGAGACGGAGCCGGCGCTCGTGCCGCCGTACGACCGCCCCGGGCAGCCGACCGCCCGCGCCCACGTCGACTCCCACGTCGACGCCCACGCCCACGTCGATGTCGATGTCGATGTCGACGTGGTCACGGGGCATGCGGGGCCGGGCGGCGGACCGGCCCGGGGGCCGTTGCCCGGCGTACCGTCCCCGGCAGGGCGTCGGGAGACGGCCCCGGCCGGATCCCGGGTGGACCGCCTCGACCCGCACCCGTTCCCGTGACCGCCGTGGCGGCGGCACCCCCGCGGTGGGCGCGGGCACGCCACCCCACCCGCCCCCGTACGTCCGAGCAGCGGACCGCGCGGGACGCCTCCGCATGCCGGAACCCCTCCGACGCCTCCGCGTGCCGGACCGGCACCGACGCGCCCGCGCGTACGACCGGGCCCGACGCGTCCGCGGACCACCCCGGGCCCGCCGGGTCCGCGGACCGGGCGGGGCCCGCTGCCCGCCCGGACGGCACCACCGTTCCCCCCTCCCAGGAGTCGAGTTGACCGTCGAGGCCGTCCACCGCTTCGCCTACCGCCAGGGACCCGGAAAGTCCCTGTTCGGGGGGCCGATCGAGATCGACGACGCCGCAGCCACGACCGCACTGCTGCCGCCCCTAGCGGCCCGCGGCGGTCTCGGCGCCCCCCTGCCGCACGGCACCAGCGAACTGCTCGGGGGCGCCGACCACCCGCACGGTCGGGTCGGCGCCCACGACCCCGAGGACCGCGCCGGGCACCTGCTGCTGGCCGCGTTCGGTCTGCAGCGCCGCGAGCCGTCCAACCGCTTCAACGACCACCGCCCCGTCGCCTCGGTGCGCAGCAAGTTCCCGGTCCACGCGCTCACCCTCTCCCGGCACGGCGCCGCCTACCTGGACCCGTACCGGCACGCGCTGGTCGACCTGGACGTCCCGTACGCGGCGCTGCCCACCCCGCGCGGAGACCTGGACGTGGTGCTGGCCGCCCGGTACACGGACCTGCCGACGCCCTACGGCAGGCTCCGCGCGGCCCTCGGCGACCTGGAGACCGGCATCAACCTCCGCAGTCTGCTGGTGGCCGCCGAACTGTTCGGGGCGCGTGCCGAACTCCTCCTGGACTCCTCCGAGGCGGCCGCCTGCGCCAGGATGGTGCGGGCGACGGGACCCGGGCGCTGGTCGGCCCCGGTGCGCGTGGCGCTGCGGGACGTGGTGCCGCCGGCCGGGGGGTGCCCGCTGCCCGGCGGAGCCGCGGGACCGGGCGCGTACGGCGCGCTCGACGCCCTGCTGGCCGACGCCTCCGCCCACCCCTCCCTCGACGAGGCGGACGAGGTCGCCGGGCACCGGCTCACGGCACCCGCACCGCGCCCGGAAGCACGCGCCCCGGGCACCCGAACCGGCGCCGTCGGCGTCGGCGGCACCGGCCACGCGACCGGCGGCGACGGCACGTTCCCGGGCGGCGGACCCATCGCGTGCGGGATCCCGGGCGCCCCTGCCGGCGCGGACGCGGCAGCAGGTCGGCGGGACGGCACGGGCGGGCCCCCGGCGCCCCGGTGGGACCGGGTGCTGTGGAACCGCACGGCCGGCCGGGTCCCCGGGCGGCTGTCCGGCTTCTCCGGCCGTCCCACCCGGCTGCCCGAGGAGGCGCTGCGGGAGGCCGTGGCCTGGACCCGGGTGCCGCCGCCGGCGGAAGCCCTGGTCGAGGTGGGGCGGCGGGTGAGACTGCTGGTGGCGCTGCAGGGCGTGGGCGACCGGCACACCGGATACCACGAGGTCGTGGACGGCGAGGTGCGGTCGGTCCGCCGGGAGCCGCGGGTGATGGCACTGCTCCAGGAGGCCTTCGGGTACCCGATGTCGCCGGGCACGGACTGCGGGCTGCGGCACGCCTCCATGGCGTGGACGTTCGCGGTGGACGTGCGGGCCCTGCTGGACGACCTCGGTCCGGTGGCCTGGTCGCTGCTGAACCTGTGGTGCGGCTGGACCGCCCACGGACTCCAACTCGCCGCCGCGGCCCGGGGACTGTACGCGCGACCGGCGCGATCGTACGACGAGTTCCGGGTGCAGCGGCTGGCCGGGCTGGACCGGCGGACCGTACCGGTCTTCATGACGGTGTGCGGGCGTTCCCGGTTCGCCGAGCCGATGCTCGACCTGAGGACGTGACATGACATCCGATCCGAGGGAGGACGGCACCTTGCGGAGCTCCGGGACCGGATCCGCCCCGCCCGCGCGCACGCCCCGGGGCGGGCCCCGGGGATGGCGCACCTGGCATCTCCATCTGCCCTCCTGGGGCACCGATGTGACGGACCGGGCGCTGGTGCTCGGCGTGGCACCCGCCGTGGCCCGGTACGCGTCCGCGCCGCGCGCCGCCACCGACGCGACCCCCGCTCCCGTCCCGACACCGCCGGCTCCGGCCCCGCAACCGGCGCCGACCGCCGCCGGGGAGGGCGACGATTCGGAACATCCGTGGTTCTTCGTGCGGTACTGGCAGGGCGGCCCGCATCTCCGGCTGCGCATCGCCGGGCTCGGCGACGAGGAGGCGCGGGGTGTGACGGAGACCCTGCGGCGGGCGGCGGACGCCGTGGACGCGGAGGTTCCCGCCGAGCGGCGGCTGACGCAGGCCGACTACGCCTCCTCGGTCGGTTCGCTGGCCAGGACCGGCGAAGGGGCCGGGCCGCTCGACCAGGGCGTGCTGCTGCCGCCCGGCGTGGTCCGGGCGGCGTACGTTCCGGAGAACGGGCGGTACGGCGGCGCCGGTCTGATGCCGTTGAGCGAGGACCTCTTCCACCGCTCCAGCGTCCTCGCGCTGGGAGCCTGCCGGGAGCCCCGCACCCGGCGCCAGGTGTTCGGCCAGGCGCTGGCGGCGACCGCGGCGGCCACCTCCGCCCTGCCCGGACAGGACAGGAGGCCGTTCCTCGAAGCGGTTCGGGACGGCTGGGCCGCCTGGCTGTCCGCGCACGACCGGGACGGCGGACCACCTCCCGGCCCTCCCGGCGCGGCCTCCGCGCCCCCGGCGCCGTCCCCGGTCGCGGGCCCGCCGGACGCGCTGCGCGCTCAGGCCGATCAACTACGCGGCGCCAAAGCCGAGTTGCTGAGGCTGATGGATGATCCGGGGCCGCCGTGGGAGGTATGGGCCACGCCGCTGCGCGCGGCGGTCGACGTGTGGGCCGCCACCGGCGGACGGGAGCGGGCACTCGGGGTGCTCGGGTCGCATCTGCACATGACCCTCAACAGGCTGGGGGCCGGAACCGCGCAGGAGGCGCGGCTCGCGGCGCTGCTGCTGCTCGTCACGGGCGACGCGCCGGGCTGACCGAGGAGCCGGGAGGCGGCGGAGCCCGGCCCGTACGCGCGGCCCCTCGGGTACCCGGACGCGGCCCGAACACCCGGCCGGTACGCGCAGGAACAGGCCCCCCGTCGCTGTCGCCGCAGCCGCCGCCGTCCCTTCCTTGCCTCCGCCGACGGCATCGGCGGAGGGAAGGAAGGGACGGCGAGGGGCAGGGGCGGATGGCCCTCGCCCCCGTGCTCGCACGGTCGGGCACGGGGGCGAGGGAGTCGGACGGCCGGCGTCACCACCGGACCCGGGGGCCGACCCGGGCGGCGCCGGGCCCCGGGCCGGAGCCGCACCGCTGCCTGCGGGGTGTCCGGTCGGTCAGTGCCCGGGAGAGCAGCACGAACCGGGTGCGACCATGCCCAGCCGGGCGGCTCGGGCCCCGGCCTGAAAACGACTGGAGGCACCGAGGTTGGCCAGGATCTCGGCGACATGACGGCGGCAGGTCCGCAGCGAGACGCCCAGCCGGCGGGCGATCATCTCGTCCTTCGCGCCCTCCGCCATCAGGTGCAGGATGGCCCTCTTCACGTCGTCGAGGACCATGCCGTCCACCCGGTCGTGCCCCTCCAGCGGAAGGGCCCCGGCCCACACCGCCTCGAACAGCCCGCCGATCATCCGGACGCCGATCGGCTCGCCGACGACCGACAGCAGCGGCTCGTCCGCGTACCGGCCGGCCGAGACGACGGCCAGCCGCCGGCAGACGACGAGCAGGTCCTGGGGAATCGAGGGGGCGGTGCGCACCTCCGGTCCCCGCTGGGATTCCGTGAGCCACGGCGCGACCGTCGCCACGTCGCAGTCGCGGTCTATCAGCGCGCGTAGACCGAAGGCGGCGCCGATCTCCGCGCCCAGTTTCCGCACCAGTCCGAGCAGCGGCGAGGCGCCCGAGGTCACCGAGCCCATCCACAGCACCTCGCCGGGGTGGCGTGCCAGGGTCTCCAGTAGCAGTTCCTCGGCGCCGGTGACGTCCACCAGGGTCGCGTTGTGGCCCACGTCCCGCGGGTGGGGCCGCACTCCCGGCTCGTCGAGCGGCACGCTCCGCTCCGCCGCGCCCGACCCGGCCGATCCGCCACCGGGCGGTAGTTCACCGATGACCGGTAAAACCGCCGGGACGCCGTCCGGCACGCCCGCCTCCCGCCGCCGACGATGCCCCTGCCCCTGCCCCTGCCCCTGCCCCTGCCCCTGCCGCTCCCGTTCCGGTTGCCGGTGCGCGTCCGGTGG
The DNA here is from genome assembly GCF_047200655.1 of Streptomyces sp. MS06. NCBI lineage: Bacteria > Bacillati > Actinomycetota > Actinomycetes > Kitasatosporales > Streptomycetaceae > Streptomyces > Streptomyces sp. MS06. Next base: position 58,507 of record NZ_JBJZOJ010000005.1, on the reverse strand, counting down.
CCGCTGCGCCGCGCGCAGGTCCCCGGCCGGCCGCGGAAGCGCCGCGGTCCGCGGTGGGGGCGCCGCCGTCCGTCTGTACTGCGGTCCGTGGTGCTCCGGTTGCGAACGTTCGTGATCCTGTCGATCGACTTCCGGCCAAGTCATGCTGCCTCCCCGTTCCGTCGGCAGTCGCCGGCCCGCCCCCGCCTGCGGGCGGAAACAGGCTGGTAACGCATCCCCGTTGGTCTCTCGGAGCCGGAGGTTCAGCGCCCGGCCCGGACTGGCAATTTAGGCCGAGTGCCGAGTGATCTGGCATTCGTAAAACTACGTAAAGAGATTGCGGCACTTGTGAAGCTGCCGTGTTCATGCCGTGCCTATAGTGGCGCCTGAAGTCGGGCCGGGCCCGGGGTCGTGGCGGCCGGGCGGCTCGTCGGCGCCTTGGGGGACGGGAGCACGACGGCATGACAGGCCAGTCCGAACAGGGCTCGGGAATGACCGAGTTGATAGGCAGACGTTACGAACTCGCCCGTTTTGAGCACCTGTTGGACAGGCTCCTCATCGGTGAAGGGCAGGTACTCGGCATCAGGGGCGATCCCGGCATCGGCAAGACCCGCCTCGCCGCCGAGCTGGCGGCACGCGCCCGCGGCCGGGGTGTGCGGGTCCTCACCGGCCGGGCCGCGGAGTCGGACGCGTCCTCCCCGCCCCTGCAGGTCCTTGCGGACGCCCTCGCCGACGCCCTGGCGGCGGACCGCGACGCCCTGCCACCGGACGTGGTGCACGCACTGCTGCCCGTCCCCGGCCGCGCACCGGAGACGGGCCCCCTGCCCGACGCCTGCCCGGCATCCGGTACCGGGCCCGCACCCGGTTCCGGTACCGCTTCCACTTCGGGTGCCGGTACTGGTACCGCATCCGAACCCGCCGGCCCCGCCCCGGGAACCGCTCCCGCCCCGGGAACCGCTCCCGTAGCGGGAACCGGCCCTGCCCCGGGCACCCGTGCCGCGTCCGCTCCCGGTGCCGCGGACACCTCGGTTCCCGCCGCCCCGAGCGGTCCCCAGCACCTGCGGCTGCACGCCGGGCTGCGCGAGGTGCTGACCCGCTGGTCCCGGGAGCGGCCGCTGGTGCTGCTCCTCGACGACATGCACTGGGCGGATCCCGAGGCGGTCGAGCAGGCCTGCCACCTGATCCGGCACCAGCCCGGAGGCCCGGTCCTGCTGGTGGTGGTGCACCGCCCGCGCCAGACCTCGCCGCGCCTGCTCGCGGCCCTCGCGCACGGCGAGGAGACCGGCGCCGTGGAATCCCTGCCGATCGGCCCGCTGTCCCGCCAGGACAGCACCGATCTGGCCGCACGGCTCGGGCGCCCGGCGGACGGGGACCTGCTGCACCGCGACAGCGGCGGCAATCCACTGTTCCTCATCGCTCTGGCCCTGCCCGGCTCCACCCATGCCCGGCGGTTCGCCGAGGCACCGGGCCGGCCCCTCGTCCGCCGCGCGACCGGAGCCTCCGGAACCCCCGAGGGCGTACCGGGTACCGTCGCGCCCCACCCGATCGCCGAGGCCTTACCGGAAGCGTCGCCCGAGGCCGTCTCCGAAGTCCCCCCAGGAGCCTTTCCCGGCGCATTCTCCGGCGCGTTCTCCGGCGCGTTCTCCGGAACTCTCTCCGAGGCCGCCTCCGCCGACGAAGCGCCGATCCCGGCCGCCGACACCGCAGGCCACGGGATCTTGGACCGGCTCGCCGCGCTGCTGCTGGGCGAGGTGGCCGTGCTGGAGCCCGCGGCCCGCCGGGTGGCCTCGGCGGCGGCGGTGCTCGGCGACCGCTTCGCGCTGGAACCCCTGGCCGCGGTCGCCGACCTCCCGGCCGACACCACGCTCCGCGCGGTGGCCGTGCTCGCCGCCCGGGACCTGGTGCGGCCCCTGGACGACGACACGCTCTTCGAGTTCCGCCACCCGGTCCTGCGCCGGCTCGTCCACACCGACACCGACCCGGTGACGCGACGGGCGGCCCACCGCCGGGCGTACACGGAACTCACCCGCCGCGGCGCCCCCGCCGCCGACCGCGCCCCGCACGCCGAACACTGCCTGGGCGACGACGACCCGGCCGTCCTCGGTGTGCTGGAGTCGGCCGCCTTCCAGGCCCGGGACAGCGCCCCGGCCACCGCCGTCCGCTGGCTGCGGGCCGCTCTGCGGGCCCTGCCCGACACGCCGTCGACCTCGACGTACCGTCACCGGCTCCGCCTGGAACTGACCCGCGCGCTGGCCGTCTCCGGCCGGTCCGCCGAGAGCCGCGCCCTGCTGCACGACGTGCTCTGCGAGACCGGCGCGGACCGCGCCCCGGACCCCGCCACCATCGCCCTGTGCGCCCGCACCGAACGCATGCTCGGCCGGTACGCGGAGGCCGACGCCATGCTGCGGCAGGCCCTGGCCGAGAACGGCGGCACCGTGACCCCGCGCACCGCCCCCCTGCACCTGGAGCTCGGCACCGTCGCCCTGATGCGCGGGGCCTTCCAGGACGCGCTGCCGGCCGTGGAAGCGGTGACCCGGGCGGCGGTGCGGGACGGGGACCGGCTGATCGAGGCCGGAGCACGGGCCCTCACCGGTTTCGGCAACGTGTACCTGGGGCGGACCCAAGCGGCCGGCGACGCCCTGTCCCGGGCCCGGCTGCTCCTGGACGCCCTCCCGGACACCGGAATCCTCCGGGACCCGGAGTGCCTGGCCCAGCTCGCCTGGGGCGAGCTGCTGACCGGCCGGTCCGCCGACGCCGCCCGGCACCTGCGCCGCGGAGTCGACCTGACCCGCCGGGCCGGGCACCTGCCCGTACTGTTCCACCTGCTGCTCGGGCTCGGCTGCCTCCACCTGTGGTCCGGCGCGCTCGCGGACGCCCGACGGGCCACCGAGGAGTCCGTGCAGTGCGCGCGGCGGCTCGGCAGCGGCGACATGCTGCGCATGGCCCTCGCCCAGCAGGCCGTCATCGCCGTGTGGCAGGGCGGCCGACGCGGCGCGGCCCCCGTCGTCGCGCTGGTCGAGCAATCGATGACGGCCCCGGACACCGAACCCGGAAGCTGGTGGCACCGCAGCGCCGCGGGCCTGCTCGGACAGGCGCAGTTGATGGACGGCCGGGCCCAGGAGTGCATCACCACGCTGCTCACCGCCGGCGGTGGACCGGAACTGCCCGCCATGCAGGCCGCCCTGCGGCCGATGCTGTTCTCGCTGCTGTCCGGGGCGGCCATGGTCACCCGCGACACCGACGCGGCCCGCGAGTGGGCCGCACGCGCCGTCGAGCAGGCGGAACGGCTGGCGCAGCCCGCGCAACGCGCCTTCGCCCAGCGCGCCCTGGGCCTGGTGCGGGCGGCGGACGGACGCACCAGGCAGGGCACCGCGCTGCTGCGCTCCTCGGCCGAACTGTTCCAGACCGCGGGGCGACCCGTGCAGCAGGCGTGGACGCTGATCCTCGGCGCACCGGTGCAGAGCTCCTTCGCCGGCACCGCCCAGGGGGAGTCCTGGCTGCGCTCCGCGGCCGCCCTCGGCGTTCAGACCGGGTCCCTGAGGCTGCAGGAGGAGGCGGCCGCCCGGCTCGCCGGCTTCCCCGCCGAGGGGGCCGGACGCTCCCTGCACGCGCTCACCGCCCGGGAACGGCAGATCTGCGACCTGGTCGCCACCGGCGCCCGTACCCGGGACGTCGCGGAGCAACTCCATCTGAGCCCGCGCACGGTCGAGGCCCACCTCGCCAAGTCGTACCGCAAACTCGGGGTGACCTCGCGCACCGCGCTGGCCGCCGTGGTACTCAGCAGCAGCGGGCGCGACTGACACGACCGGCACCCGGCACCCGGACGGCGCAACCCGCCACCCGCGCCCGGCGCGGCTCCGCCCCGGCGCCGGCACCCGCTCGCCCCGCACCGGCAGCACCCGTCCGGCCTGCCTCCGCCCGCCCCGTCCCGCCCGGCAGGCCCATCGCTCTCCTCGCTCGTCGCCCGGCACTGGACCGGGGGATTCGAGCGTCGGACGGGCCGGCTGCCCGGGAGACCCGGTGCGGGTCGCCCGTGTGAACACTCCCCGCCGCACCGAGGGCGCGCCGGGAGAGGGAACACCGGCCGGGAAGGGGGTGATCCGGGCGACGGGGGACGAGGTCCGGGGGACCGGTGACCCGAACGGACCGTCCCTGGTCGCCACCTCGCGCCGGACGCGGTCGGCTGTCATCCAGCGACCGGATCAATCGGGAGGCAGGCGTGGCGGACGGCGGCGCGCTCGGAGACGACGGGGCGGGACGGCACGACGGGACCGAGTCGTCCGCGGAAGTCGAACTCCGTGAACTCCGCGCCCGGGTCGCGGCACTGGAGAGTGCCCGGGCGCGGCCGCCCCGGCACCGCGGGAGGTCCTTCCTCGCCGCGGTGCTGATCACGATCGGCTGTCTGCTCGCCCCGCTCGCGGTGGTCGCCTCCTGGGCTTCCGACGTGGTCGGCGACACCGACCGCTACGTGGACACGGTCGCCCCGCTGGCCTCGAACCCCGACGTCCAGGACGCGGTGGCGGCGCGGGTGACCGACGCGCTGATGGCACGGATCGACCTGTCCACCCTGCTCTCCGGTGTGGCACCGGCGGACCGGCCCCTCCTGGAGAAGGCGCTCGGCCCGCTCGGCGACTCCCTCGAAGGGGCGCTCCGCAGCTTCGTCCGCGAGCGGACCCGCGCGGTGGTCGCCTCCGACGCCTTCCGGACCGTGTGGATCGAAGCCAACCGCAGAGTGCACAGCGCCGTGGACAAGGCACTCACCGGAAGCGGCGGCGGCGCGGTCGTCCTCGAGGACGACACCGTCACCCTCGACCTGGCGCCCGTCATCGAGAACGTGAAGCAGCGCCTGGTCGACGCCGGACTGACCGTCGCGGACCGCATCCCGGAGGTGCACACCCAGTTCACCCTGGTCAGATCCGAGAACGTGGCCAAGGTCAGGACCTACGTCCGGCTGCTGCAGTTCGCGGGCGACTGGCTGCCGGTGATCGCCGTGCTGCTGATCGCCGCCGGAGTAATGCTCGCGGTGCGCCGGCGGCGTGCCCTGGTCGCCGGGAGCCTCGGCGTCGCCGTCGCCGTACTGGCGCTCGGTATCGGCCTGCGCGTCTTCCGCATCGTCTACCTCGACCGCCTTCCGGCCGACGTCTCCCAGGACGCGGCCGGCGCCGTCTACGACACCCTGACGCGCTTCCTGCACACCTCGGTGCGGGTGGTCGTCGCGCTCGGCGTCGTCGTGGCCCTGGGAGCCTGGCTCACCGGGACCGGTCGGCACGCGGGGCTGGTCCGCGGGCTGTGGGACTCCGGAATCGTGGCGGTCCGGGGCACCGCGGACCGGGCGGGCCTGCGCACCGGGCCGGTCGGCCCCTTCGTCCGCCGCTACCACACCTGGATCGCCTGGGTGCTGGTCGCCGGGTCACTGCTCGTCTACCTGTTCTGGTCGCACCCGACCGGCTGGGTGGTCGTCGGCATCACGCTGTGCCTGCTCTTCCTGCTGGCCGTGGCCGAGTTCCTGGCGGTGCAACCCGAGGCCGGCGTCGCGTCCCCGCCGGCGGACCACCCCCCGGACAGCACCGCCTCCGCCTGATCCCCCCGACCAGCGCCCACCTTGCGTCCGGCCTTCGGTTACCGCCTGCCCTGCGTCCGGCCTTCGGTTACCGCCTGCCCTGCGTCCGGCTCCTCCGTCCTTCCTCCCGCCCCCGGGCCGGCCGCTCCTCTCGCCCCGCCCCGCTTCCGCCTTCCCGTCAGGGGCGTGCGGCGCCGGTCCGGTCGCCGGTGTCGCGCTGCGGCAGAAGCTGGGCGGTGACGAAGGCGACCACGGACGCCGTGACGATCAGCGGCATCTGCTCGTGCGCGTCGGACCCGAGCAGCAGCACGGTCAGGACCGAGCTGCTCAGCGGCAGCCCGGTGATCACCGTTGCGCCCGCGGCGATCCCGAGGGCGAGGCCCGGCGTCGTCCCCAGCCCGGGCAGCCCCGAGCAGGCGATGCCGACCGCCGCGCCGAGCAGAGTCGCGGGAAAGATGGGTCCGCCGCGCAGTGCGCCCAGACACAGCGACCAGGCGAGTCCCTTGCACGCCACCAGCGCGACGAGCGCGGCGATCGACCAGGTGCCCGGGTGCCCGGCAAGCTGGGCGAGCGTCTTCTGCCCGGACAGTGCGGCCTCCTCGGGGTTGCGGCCGGTCAGCAGGGCGTACGCGGTGAGGCAGCCCCCGACGGCCAGGGCGACACCGACGGTGCGCACGGCCGTGTGCTCACGCGTGGCGCGGGCGGTGCGCCGGCCCAGCGACCGGGCCCCGGCGACGAGAACCGCGATGAGTGCGGAGGCGGGAACCCCCCACAGGAAGTCACCCGCGTCGGGCAGGACGTTCGGCGGCAGCTCGGGCAGCGTCAGCGCGCCGATCGACAGGCCGGTCCAGTGACCGAACCCGGTGAACACCACCGCTCCGGCGGCGCTGGTCAGCAGGCAGGGCAGCAGCAGCATGACGAGCCGGCTGCCGCCGAACCCGGCGCCCTCGACGACCAGCACGGCGGCCGTCACCGGACCGCCCAGAATGGTGGAGATGGCCGCGGTCGATCCGGCGGCGCCGAGCAGCTTGCCGGCCTGCGAGTCCGGTGCCTGCCGCATCGCCCGGGCGGCGAGCAGCGCCAGGCCGCTGCCCAACGCCATCAGCGGCGCCTCCGGGCCGAGGACGACTCCGAGCGGGAGGGTGGTCAGCGCGGACACGACCACGCCGGGCAGCGCCTCGGGGCCCAGGGACGGGCCGCCCAGGCCGTTCACCGGAAGATGCCCGCCGCCGCCCGGAAGCCGGGTGATGATCGGCGCGGCGATCAACCCGGCGAGGAGCAGCGCGGGCATCGGCCACCACCAGGGCGCCCGGTCGTAGCCGACGGCCTCCGGCAGCGCCTCCCACACTCCGCGCTGCACGCCGTGCTGCAGACTGACGAAGAAGAAGCTGGCCAGCGCGATCAGCACGCCGAGCAGGAGGCAGAGCAGCAGCAGGCGCCGGTAGCCGGGCCTGTGCAGGACCTCGCGCGCCGCGGGCGCGCCGTCGGGCGTCGGGTCCTCGGCCCCCGGGGAGGGCTCGGCGCTGGTCAAGGTCGCTCCGTAGCGGATCGTCGGATCGCGGGCCGGTCCGGCCTGCCGGCCGGTCAGGTCCGGCCGGTGTGCACCGGTTCCGCGGGGGCGTGGGCGGTCCGCGCCACCTCCCCGCCGGTACCGGGCCCGCTCGGCCGTCACCTCAGTGAAGTGCGATCCGGCTGCTCGCGCATGCCGGACCGCGGCGGCGGCGCCGTCGATTCACACCAACGGTCCCCGGGAGGGGCGGGAAGCCCGCCGCAGGTGTACCGGTGTGGTGAGGAGGATTTCCGCGATACGGGCTTTTCGCGCCGCAACCGGTGTTTGGTGCGGCCGTCCGGGGTCACGCGGCCAGGGCACGGCCGCACGGTGCCGGAGGACCGGCAGCGGGCCGCTCCGGCGCGTCCGTGCGGCACAGGGGTCCGGGCGGACGGCTCCGGCCCGGGTCGGCCTTCCGGCCCGGTGGCGGAGGCGGCCCGTCCGTCGCGGCCGCGTGACGAAAGGCAGAGGCATGACCGAGATCCGACCCGCCACCACCACCGACTCGGGCGCCCCGGCGGAGAGCGACGAGCATTCGCTCACCGTCGGCCCCGGTGGGCCCGTCCTGCTGCAGGACGCCTACCTCATCGAGCAGATGGCGCAGTTCAACCGGGAACGCATCCCGGAACGCCAGCCGCATGCCAAGGGCAGCGGGGCCTTCGGCCGCTTCGAGGTGACCGAGGACGTCAGCGCGTACACCAGGGCGGCCGTCTTCCAGCCGGGCACCCGGACAGACCTGGTGATCCGCTTCTCCACGGTGGCCGGCGAGCGCGGCAGCCCGGACACCTGGCGCGACCCGCGTGGCTTCGCGGTGAAGTTCTACACCAGCGAAGGCAACTACGACATGGTCGGCAACAACACGCCGGTGTTCTTCATGAAGGACCCGATGAAGTTCCAGCACTTCATCCGGTCGCAGAAGCGCCGCGCGGACAACAACCTGCGCGACCACGACATGCAGTGGGACTTCTGGACCCTGTCCCCGGAATCCGCCCACCAGGTCACCTGGCTGATGGGCGACCGCGGCATCCCCCGCACCTGGCGCCACATGAACGGCTACTCCTCCCACACCTACATGTGGATCAACGCGCAGGGCGAGCGGTTCTGGGTGAAGTACCACTTCAAGACCGACCAGGGCATCGAGTGCTTCACCCAGCACGAGGCCGACCAGATGGCCGCGGCCGACACCGACTACCACACCCGCGACCTCTTCGAGCACATCCGCGACGGGGAGTTCCCCAGCTGGACTCTCCACGTGCAGGTCATGCCGTACGAGGACGCGGCGGGCTACCGCTTCAACCCGTTCGACCTGACCAAGGTGTGGCCGCACGGCGACTACCCGCTCATCCCGGTCGGACGGATGACGCTCGACCGCAACCCGACCGACAACCACGCCGAGATCGAGCAGGCGGCCTTCCAGCCCAACAACCTGGTGCCCGGTATCGGGCCCAGCCCGGACCGCATGCTGCTGGCCAGGCTGTTCTCCTACGCGGACGCCCACCGCCACCGCATCGGCGGCAACTACCAGCAGCTCCCGGTGAACGCGCCCGTCGTCGACGTCCACACGTACTCCAAGGACGGCGCGATGGCCTACCGCAGGACGACCGACCCGGTGTACGCGCCCAACTCCAAGGGCGGCCCCGCGGCCGACGCCGACCGCTGGGGAAGGACGCCCGGCTGGGAGGCCGACGGCGAGATCACCCGCGCGGCCTACGTCGACCACGCCGAGGACGACGACTGGGGGCAGGCGGGCACCATGGTGCGCGAGGTCCTCGACGACGCCGCACGCGACCGCCTGGTCGACAACGTCGTCGGGCACCTCCTCAACGGTGTCACCGAGCCCGTCCTCGCACGCGCCTTCGCCTACTGGACCCACATCGACGAGGGCATCGGCAAGCGCATCGAGGAGGGCGTGCGGGCCAAGTCCGACGAGAAGGACCCCAAGGCGGCCGAACAGGGCAACCCCGCGCGCCGCGACATGCAGCACAAGGCCTGACGAGGACCGCGGCACGCGGAGTCCGCGACGACCCCGTACCCGGACGCGCCCCGGTCCGGGACCGCCCCCCGGGGCCCTTTCACGGCCGCCGGATGGTGGACCCGCCCGGGCGGACGGGCGACGCTAACTCCGCGACGCGCCCCGGGCCCGCTGCCGGTACGCGGTGGCGGCGATCGCGGGCAGCAGGGCCAGGGCGAGGGCGCCGCAGGCGAGGGCGAGGGCGGGGTAGCCGGCGGCGGCGACCACGATGCCGGAGGCCATCCCGCCGGTGGCACCGGCGACGGCGACGGAGACGTCGACCACGCCCTGGGTCCGGGCGCGGGTGGCGAGCGGGACGCGGTCGGTGATGATCGCGGTGCCGGACACCAGGCCGAGGTTCCAGCCGAGGCCGAGGAGCGCGAGCGCCAGGGCGAGCAGTCCCACCGAGTCGCCGGGGGCTGCCGCGCCGAGGATGCCGGAGGCGAGCAGGGTGGTCCCGGAAGCGGCCGCGATCCTGAGGCCGCCGTACCGGTCGACGAGCCAGCCGGTCAACGGCGAGGGCAGGTACATGGCGCCGATGTGGCAGGCGATGACGGCACCGGAGGCGGCGGTGGAGTGGCCGTGGTCGTGCATCTGCACCGGCGTCATCGTCATGACCGCGACCATGACGAGCTGGCTGAGGACCATGACCAGCGCGCCGAGGACCACACCGCCCGGAGCGCGCCGGGCGCCGGTGGCGTCCGCCGCCGGGCCGGCGGCCGGGGGCGGCGCGGCCTGCGCGCGTGCGCGTGCCGTGAGCAGCGGATCGGGACGCAGCCGGAGGGCGAGGACGAGTGCGGCGAGGCCGTAGGCCGCCCCGGACAGGAGGAAGGGCCCGGCGAGAGCCGGGATGCCCAGGTGTTCGGCGAGGACGCCGGTCGGTGCGGCGAGGTTCGGGCCGGCGACGCCGCCGAGCGTGGTGGCGACGAGCACGGTGGAGACGGCTCGCGCCCGGTGGCCGGGTCGGGCGAGATCGGCCCCGGCGTAGCGGGCCTGGAGGTTGGTCGCCGAGCCCGCCCCGTAGACGAACAGGGCGACGAACAGCAGCACCGGGCTGCCGAGGACGGCGGCGGTGAGGACGCCTGCCGATCCGACGGCGCCGGTGAGGTATCCGGCGGCCAGACCGGTGCGGCGGCCCCGGGACTGGGAGACCCGGCCGACGACGACGGCGGTGAACGCCGAACCGGCCGTGAGCAGGGCGCTGGGCAGTCCGGCCAGGCCCGTGGTGCCGAGCATGTCCTGGGCGAGCAGGGCGCCCACGACGACGCCGGCGGCCAGGCCCGCACCGCTGAGCAGTTGGGAGGCGACCAGTACGCGCAGGATGTGGCGTTGCGCCGGGTCGGGTACCGGTATGGATGCCTTCGCACGGGTGGCTGCGGCGCTGGTCATGGTGCTCCGGGGGCTGGTGGGACGGCGCGGACGGACGAGGTGCGGTCGGGGGCGGGGCTGCGTCAGGAACGGGGCGGACGTGGACCGGCCCGGAGCGGGACGGCCGGCCGCGGCGGGGCCGGGGCCGCGGCTCCGGAGTCCCGGACCCGCGGGCGGACGGGGCGGGCGCGCGGATCCCGGGGGAGGCCGCCGCTCACGCCGTGTCCCCTGCGCGCACCGGCCGCTCGGCCAGACGCCACTCCAGCATGCCGTCGCTGAGCCGGACCGCCCGCCGGCCCGCTGCCGCCAGCAGCCGGACCGCCCGGTGGGCGAGGGCGCAGTACGCGCCGCGGCAGTAGACCACGACCTCGGCGTCCTCCGGCAGCTCACCGAGGCGCTGGGCCAGTTCCTCCAGAGGGATGCCGACCGCGCCGGGGATGTGCCCGGCGCGGTACTCCTCGGCGGGCCGGACGTCGAGGACCGTCACACGGCCCGCCTCGACCCGGGCCCGCAGCTCCTCCTGGGAGACCTCCGAGGCGGTGTCCGTGCCCAGGTAGGCGTCCCGCGCGGAGGAGACCGCCGCCTGGTGGCGGTCCGCGACCCGGCGCAGCAGAACGAAGAGCCGGGCGACGTCGTCCCCCGCGAGCCGGTAGTGGATCCGCACCCCCTCGCGGCGGGTGGCGACGAACCCGGCCTGCTTCAGCGTCTGCAGATGCGCCGACGCGGTCGTCAGGTTCAGTCCGGCCGCCCTCGCCAGCGCGTCCACGGTGCGCTCGCCCTGGGACAGCAGGTCGAGCAGTTCCAGACGCTTCCCGCTGGCCAGCGCCTTCCCGCTGGCGGCGAACGCGTCGTAGAGGGCCGCCTTGGCGCCGCTCTCGGCGGCGTTCCGGGTGATGTCCCGCACAGGTTCCTCCAATAATCCATGGAGTACTGTAGCCGAGTGGGTCGGCGGTGTGCCGGCCGGTGGCGCCGGGCGCGGGGGCGTGCGGCCCGCGGCCTCCCCGTCCGGCGCCCGCCCAGCTCGCAGTAGGACCGCGCCGCCGGAAGGACGACATGACGGGTTCCCACGATCACCGGACGGCGCCGGCCGGCGTGCGGCCGCCGGCGGCCGCAGGCACCGTGGACTCCGCAGGCACCGTGGACTCCGCAGGCACCGTGGACTCCGCAGGCACCGTGGACTCCGCAGGCACCGTGGACTCCGCACGCACCGTGGACTCCGCAGGCACCGTGGACTCCGCACGCCGCGGTCGGCCGGTCCGGCACATCCGGCACCTGCGGGGCGCCTGCTCCGGCGAGGGCGCGCAGTGCCACCGCTCGTGAGGACCGGCGCCGCCGACCGGCCGACCGACGGGCCCGGCAGGCCCGCACGTGCCGGCGGCAGCCCCGTTCGCCTCGGCCTGCGGGAGAACCGGCTGCAGTTCACCCTGCTGCTCGTCGTCAACGTCTGCGTCGGCGGCCTCGTCGGCCTGGAACGCACCACCGTCCCGCTCATCGGCTCCGAGACGTTCGGCCTGACGAGCGATCTGGCGGTCTTCTCCTTCATCATCGTGTTCGGCCTCACCAAGGCCTTCACCAACCTCGCCGCCGGGGCGCTCACCGCCCGCTTCCGCCGCAGACAACTCCTGGTGGCGGGCTGGCTGATCGGCGTGCCCGTCCCCTTCGCGCTCGCCTGGGCGCCCTCCTGGGGCTGGATCGTCGCGGCCAACGTCCTGCTCGGCCTCAACCAGGGCCTGACCTGGTCGATGACCGTGAACATGAAGATCGACCTGGTCGGGCCCGCCCGGCGCGGACTGGCGACCGGGCTCAACGAGGCGGCCGGCTACACCGCCGTCGGCGCCACCGCCCTGCTCACCGGCTTTCTGGCCACCAGCCACGGGCTGCGTCCGGTCCCCGAACTCGTCGGTGTCGTCTTCCTCGCCGCCGGTCTCGCCCTCGCCCTGGTCGTGCGCGACACCGCGGCCCACGTCGCCCTGGAACTCGCCCGCCACCCCCAGCCCCTGCCCACCGGCGAGAGCAGCGCCCCGGGGGCCGTCTTCGCCCGTACCTCCTGGCGCCACCGCTCCCTGCGCGGCGCCAGCCAGGCAGGCCTGGTCAACAACCTCAACGACGGCCTCACCTGGGGCGTCTTCCCACTCCTCTTCACCGAACACGGTCTGGGCCTGGCCGCCGTCGGCCTCATCAAGGGCCTCTACCCCGTCCTGTGGGGCATCGGCCAGATCCCCACCGGGCACCTCGCCGACCGCGTCGGCCGCAAACCCCTCATCGTCGCCGGCATGCTCGTGCAGGCCGCCGGACTCGTCCTCGCCCTCGCCCTGCTGGACCGCCCGATGCTCGCCGGAACGCTGTCCGCCGTCACGCTCGGAGTCGGCACCGCCATGGTGTACCCGGCCCTGATGGCCTCCGTCTCCGACCACGCGCACCCCGCCTGGCGGGCCAACGCCCTCGGCACCTACCGCTTCTGGCGAGACATCGGCTACGCGGTGGGCGCACTCGTCGCGGGCGTCCTGGCGGACACCCTCGGCCTGAACGCCACCGTCCTGGCCGCCGCCGTCCTCACCGCGGGTTCCGGCCTGCTCGCCGCCCGCTGGATCACCGAACGCACGACACCCGGACACACCACCCACCACACGGCGCCCTGACACCGGCCGTCTCCCGGACCCGGTCCACCTGCGGGACGATCACCCGGTGGACGGCCATCCGATGAAGTGCGGACCGACGACGTTCCGGCGCACGTGCTCGAGGGCCGGGTGCAGATCGCCGGCCGCGTGCAGACGCAGCCGGAGCATGCCGGTGAGCCGCCCGGTGGCCCCGCGCCCGAGGCCGGGCACCGTGTACTGCGGGGTCAGGTCCTGCGTCATGCCCCACCTCGGTGTGCAGGGGCGGGTGCCTGGCTGCAGCGCCCCGGTTGCCCCGGTTCGCACAGGTCAGACATGCACCGCGGGAGACGATCAGTCCCGGGCTGCGGTCGGGGCGCCGCCGCGGGCGCGCTGCCGGCCCCCGCCCGGCGCCGCCGCGGGCTTGCGGTGGCCCCAGGGAGGCCTTGAATGGAAGGAGGCGGCCCCTGCGACTGTGGAGAGAGGGGTGGTCATGCGCACGAACGTCTTCCGTAACGAGCGTATCGCCGTCAGTTACGACGTGATGAACGGCTGGACCGTGGTCGAGGTCGACGGCGAGGTCGACGCGGCGACCCAGCCCCGGATCCGCGAGGCGGTGACCGGGCTGATCGGCGCCGGGCACCGGCATTTCGTCCTGGACCTGTGCTTCGTCCCGTTCCTCGACTCGACCGCACTCGGCGCCGTGGTGGCGATCACCAAGAGGATCAGGGAACACGGGGGCTCCCTGTGCATCGCCTGCCGCTCGCCCCGGATGCTCAAGGTCTTCCAGTACGGCGGCCTGCGCGACGTCTACGACTTCTACAGCTCACCCCAGGAGGCGACGGGGCAGGCGCCGTCGGCCCTGGGCCAGGTGCGCTCCTCCGGCGGCCGGGGAGTCCCGGACGAACCCGGCGGCTGAGGGCGCCGCGCGTCCCGGCGGCCGGCACGGCGGGCGCCGTCCTGGCAGGGCGCGGGGTGTGATGCGCTCTGTGATCGTCTTCGTCATTCCGGTGGCCGCCACCGCGGCCGAAGCGGCCGCGGTGGCGGCCACCCCCGGCGAACCGGCTTCCTCTCCGCTCCGGCTTCCCCTCCCTGCTGCGAGAGCCTCGTTTCGCCTCCGCGAGCGGGAGGTGCCCGCGTCCCGGCCTGAAGGCACCTGAAGGCGGGGGGTGTCGCGAAGGGGCCATCCGATGAATGGCGGTCGCCTACCGGGGTATCCGGGTGTCTGCCGGGGCGACGCGCCGGCGAGGACGAGACCCACTGACGGGAAAGGTGCATGATGCCGACGACGACCGTGCAGACCGCCGAGCAGACGGTGGACGTTCCGGAGATCGCCGACCCCTCCAAGGTCGCCCCGAGGGACGCGCGGGAGTTGTCCAGGGCCTTCTTCGACCAGCTGGCGGTGCTGGAGGAGGGCACCCCCGAGTACCAGTACGCGCGGAACACGCTGATCGAGATGAACATGTCCCTCGTGCGCTACGCGGCCGGCCGGTTCCGCTCCCGGGGACCCCAGGAGATGGAGGACATCGTCCAGGTCGGCATGATCGGGCTGATCAAGGCGATCGACCGGTTCGAGCTGACCCGTGAGGTCGAGTTCACCTCGTTCGCCGTTCCGTACATCGTCGGCGAGATCAAACGGTTCTTCCGCGACACCTCCTGGGCCGTGCACGTGCCGCGCCGCCTCCAGGAAGCCCGCGTCCAACTCGCCCGTGCCAACGAGGAACTGCGCAGCCGGCTGGGCCGGGCGCCGACGACCGCGGAGCTCTCCGAGCTGATGAGCCTCGCGGAGAACGAGGTCGTCGAGGCGCAACTGGCCGCCAACGGCTACACGTCGGCCTCGCTGGACGCCACGATCAACGGCAGCGAGGAGGGCGAGGCCGCGCTGGCCGACTTCATCGGCGACGACGACACGGCCCTCGGCAGGGTCGAGGACTTCCAGGCCCTCGCCCCCATGATCGCGGAGTTGGGCGAGCGCGACCGCAGGATCATCCACTGGCGGTTCGTGGAGGAACTGACCCAGGCCCAGATCGGTGAACGTCTGGGCGTCTCCCAGATGCACGTCTCCCGGCTGCTGTCCCGCCTGCTGTCCCGGCTGCGTGAAGGCATGCTCGGCACGGGCTGACCGTGCGCTGAGCCGGAGCCGGAGCCGGTGCCCGGCCAGCCGGGCGACCGTAGTCGGTTCCGAGCCGGGGCCACCGGCTCCTGCTCCCGGCTCCTGCTCCCGGCTCCTGCTCCCGGCTCCTGCTCCCGGCTCCTGCTCCCGGCTCCTGCTCCCGGCTCCTGCTCCCGGCTCCCGCTCCCGGCTCCCGCTCCCGGTCGATGGCCGGGGAAGTCCCTACTCCCTGGGGAGCTTGACGGCGATGTCGAGGTAGAAGGAATCGATGCTGCGGACCGCCGCCTCGAACTCCTCCAGGTTGACGGGCTTGGTCACGTAGGCGTTGGCGTGGTGCTGGTAGGCGCCGGTCACGTCGTCCGGAGCCGCGGAGGTGGTCAGCACGACGACCGGGATGGTCCGCAGGTCCGGGTCCTCCTTCACCACCGCGAGGAACTCCCGTCCGTTCATGCGCGGCATGTTGAGGTCCAGCACGATCAGGTCGGGCCGGTCGTTGCCCGGGTCGCGCAGGTGGTCC
Organism: Streptomyces sp. MS06; assembly: GCF_047200655.1. Taxonomy (NCBI): domain Bacteria; kingdom Bacillati; phylum Actinomycetota; class Actinomycetes; order Kitasatosporales; family Streptomycetaceae; genus Streptomyces; species Streptomyces sp. MS06. The sequence goes on along the minus strand of NZ_JBJZOJ010000005.1, from coordinate 42,816 downwards.
AGGGCCTCCATGCCGTCGGAGACCTGGGTGAGGTTGCGGGCACCCCGCTCGGCGAGGGCGTCCTGGATGAGCATCGCGTCAGCGACATCGTCCTCGACCAGAAGCACGTCGTAGGGGCGGGTTGCGGCGGCGGCCATGAGTCACGGGCTCCGGTGTGTAGGGCGATGAGTGTGGGGGTGTGCGCCGTTGGTGATCAGCCCGGGCCAGCGGCGCCGGGCTCCTTGGCGGCTCATGCCGACGGCCCGGCCGATCTCGGGGTAGCCGGCTCCGCTCGCGGCGGCACTGCGGGCGGCCTGGTCCTCCAGACTGCGGACCGCCTGCTTGACATGGACCAGGACCCGAAGGCGCAGCAGAGCACGCCGCCGGGACTCGTCGCCCGTGTCGTCCGGTTCCGCCGGCGGTCGGGTGCCGTCCTGCGTCAACCGCCGGGCGAGTTCGTCCACCACCTGGATCACCAGAGCGGTCGTCTCTCCGCCGGTCGGTCGGGAAGGAGGTGGCGAACCAGGCATGGCACCACCCTAGAGCGTTGATCGGTGACGGGACAACATACGTTGTCGGGCCGTGGGTACAGTGTGCTTGCCGCGCGCCCCGGCGCGGTCCGGCGACCGGCAGAGGAGAGAAGTCCGACCCGATGACTAGCAGAGCGTCAGACACCGTGGGCGCGTTCGCGGGCTGGACCACTCGTCGCTGGCTACGGGCCGGAGTGGCCGGCACGCTGGTCGTCCTGGCCGTCCTCGGATCGCTGGGCGGCTGGGCCATGTGGCGTGCCTCGCAGATCACCGACCTGCTCGTGGAGCAGCGTTCTCCGGCCCTGATCGAGTCGATCCGGGTGCAGGAGGCGCTGGTCAACCAGGAGACCGGCATCCGCGGTTACATCCTGACCGGCCGGCAGGACTTCCTCCGGCCCTATACGCAGGGCCTGGCCGACGAGAAGGCGGCGCTCGCGCGGCTGCGGCCCGACCTCGACGGCGACCGCCGGGCCCTCGCCGACCTCGCCGAGGTCGAGAAGCGAGCCGACACCTGGCAGGACCGTCTCGCGCGCCCCGTCTCGGCGGCCTCCCCCGAGCAGGCCGGGAGGATCGCCACGGCGCGGGCCGCCGAGGCCAAGGCCGCCTTCGACGCGCTGCGCGCCTCACTGACCCGCCAGCAGGCCCGTCTGACCGACGAACGGGCCCTGGCCACCCGCGACCTGCACCGCGCCGTGACCCTGCGCAACTGGATGTTCGCCGTCATCGCGGCCGTGATCGTCCTGGTCGCGATGCTCGTCTTCGAGGGTCTGCGGCGCGGTGTCACCGGTCCGCTCAACCGGCTCGGCTCGGCCGCCCGCGAGGTCGCGCAGGGCGGCTTCGACCGTTCCCTCACCGGTACCGGTCCGGCGGACCTGCGCCAACTGGCCGGCGACGTGGACTCCATGCGGCTGCGGCTGGTGGAGGAACTGCGCTTCAGCGAGGCGGCGCGCAGCCTCGTGGACGAGCAGGCCGAGGACCTGAAGCGCTCGAACGCCGAACTGGAGCAGTTCGCCTACGTCGCCTCGCACGACCTGCAGGAGCCGCTGCGCAAGGTGTCCAGTTTCACCCAGCTCCTGCAGCGCCGCTACGGCGGGCAACTGGACGACCGGGCCGACCAGTACATCGCCTTCGCCGTCGACGGCGCCAACCGCATGCAGAGCCTGATCAACGACCTGCTGGCCTTCTCCCGCGTCGGCCGCGTCCACAACGAGCAGCGGACCGTGGACCTGGCGGAGGTGCTGCGCGCAACCCTGGACGACCTCGGCATCGGCATCGAGGAGTCCGGCGCCGAGATCACGCACGACGAACTCCCCACCGTCCTGGGGGACCGGACCCAGCTGGGCATGCTGTGGCAGAACCTGCTGTCCAACGCGGTCAAGTTCCGCAGCCCCGACCGGCCGCCCCGGATCCACATCGGCGCCGAGTCCGACGGCGGCACCTGGGAGTTCACCGTCACCGACAACGGCATCGGCATCGCCGAGGAGTTCCGGGAGAAGGTCTTCATCCTGTTCCAGCGACTGCACACCAAGGACGCCTACCCGGGTACCGGCATCGGCCTGGCGATGTGCAAGAAGGTCGTGGAGTTCCACGGCGGCACCATCACGATCGACCCCGAGCAGCAGCCGGGCACCCGGGTGGTCTTCACCCTTCCCGTCCTCGCGGCCGCGCCTGCGGCCCCGGACAGAGAGGCACTGACGTGACCCCTCCCCCCGCAGGCCGCGCCGAGCGGATCGACGTGCTGCTGGTGGAGGACGACGACGGGGACGCCCTGCTGGTCGAGGAACTCCTCCGCGACACAGACCTGCCGTACGCCCTGACCCGGTGCCGCACGGCCGCCGACGCCCGCCGCGCACTGGCCGCCGGACCCGTCGGCTGCGTCCTGCTCGACCTGCACCTGCCCGACGCGTCCGGGGTGGAGACGGTCCAGGCCATGCAGGCGACCACGCACGCCGCCATCATCGTCCTGACCGGCCTGGACGAACCCCGGGCCGGGGTGGACGCGCTGGCCGCCGGTGCCCAGGACTACCTGGTGAAGGGCAAGGTGGAACCGGAGCTGATGCAGCGCGCGGTCCGCTACGCGGTCCAGCGCAAGCAGGCCGAGCGCGCCAACGCCGCCCTCCAGATCGGGCGCCTGCGCGCGGAGGAGAACGCGCGCCTGGAACGAGGCCTGCTGCCCGAGCCGTTGCTCTCCTCCACCTCCGTGACCGCCTCCAGCCGCTACTACCCCGGGCGCTCCCAGGCCCTGCTGGGCGGCGACTTCCTCGACGTCGTCCAGACCGACGACGGCCGGGTCCACGCCGTCATCGGCGACGTCAGCGGCCACGGACCGGATGCCGCCGCGCTCGGTGTGTGCCTGCGCATCGCCTGGCGCGCCCTCACGCTCGGCGGCCACCGCGACCAGCACCTGCTGCACCTGCTGGAGCAGATCCACATAGCCGAACGCGAGGGCAGCGACCTCTTCACCACCTGCACCCTCATCACCCTGGACCCGCAGGCGGCAACCCTCACGCTGCACCTCGCCGGGCACCACGAGCCCCTCATCGTCACCCCGGAGGGCACCGAGCAGGTCAGCGCCGCGCACGGCATCGCGCTGGGTATCGCACCGGGACACGGCAAGTGGCCCGCCACCACGCTCGCCCTGCCCGCCACCGGCGCGCTCCTCGCCTACACCGACGGCCTGATAGAGGGCTTCGCGGACGGCACGGGCGCCCGGCTCGGCGTGGAGGGCCTGCTGCACATCATCGGCACCCTGCGCACGCCCGACCCCGGAACCCACCTCGACCAGCTCATCGCGCGCACCCGCGCACTCAACGCGGACCGCCACACCGACGACCTCGCCGTCCTCCGGCTGGACTGGAACTCGGAGGTGCCGGCGTCCGCCGCCACGGCCTGGCACACCACACCGTGAACGAGTGCCGTGCGGGTGCCGGCCGGCGGACGACGCCCGCACGGCAGGTCTACCAGGCCACGGGCAGGCGCAGTTCGGCGGTGACCTGCTTGCCGTCGTCCAGCGGGACGGTGTGGAACCGCTCGCAGATCCGGGCGATCAGGTGCAGGCCGTGTCCCCCGATGCGGTGCGGATCGGGAACCAGCAGGTGCGGCTGCCGGGGCGAGCCGTCGCGGACGCTGATCCGCAGCAACCCGCTCCCGGGGACGACCTCCAGCAGGAGCCGGCCGGGTCCGGGGGCGTGCCGCAGCGCGTTGGTGACGAGTTCGCTGACGACCAACTGGGCGTCCTGGCTCGGTCGTCGGTCGGGCGGGTGGCCCGCCCTGAGGAGCAGGTCGCGTACGGCGCCCCTGGCGTCGGCGAGGGATGTCCCCTCGCTGCCCCAGACGGCGGCCCGGCGCAGCATTCCTGCAGGGTCGTTCCCATCCGTCGCCTCGTTCCTCAGCGGGATGACCATGGTTCGTCCTGTGCGGTGAGATCGGCTTTCCGGCAACTGATCGTCTGTGCCTCCCTGAATCCGCTTACCCGCTGCGGCCGCACTCAAGGGGTGCCCGGTTCGCCGTACGTCTGCGCCGCCCCCGCCCTCGCCCGTGCCCCCGCCCGTGCCCCCGCCCGTGCCCCCGCCCGTGCCCCGGCTGGTCGGCCCACCGGCGGGTCCCGAGGGAGTCGTCAGTCCGGCCGCCGCCCGGCGGGGAGCGTGACGGTGAAGCAGGCGCCGCCCTCGGGGCCGTGGCCCTGCACGGCGATGCTCCCGTGCAGCAGCCCGGCCAGGCGGTGGGCGATGGCGAGGCCGAGTCCGCTGCCGACCGGACGGACCTCGCGGTAGCGTGCGTTGAGCGCTCCGCTGACGAAGGCGACGCGGACGTCGTCCTCGGTGAGGCCGGGGCCCGAGTCGCGCACCTGGAGGGTGGCCGCGTGCAGCCGGGGGTCCGTCCCGACGGCGATGACCAGCGGCCGGTCGGGAGGCGTCACGCGCAGCGCGTTCTGCACCAGCCCGTCGAGCAGTTGGCGCACCCGGAACGCGTCGGTGTCGACGACCACGGCGCCCGGTGCGGCGTCCGGTGTCTCGATCCGCAGGTCGACGCCGTGCCTGGCGCAGGGGGCGGACCAGAACGCGGCGGCCCGCTCGACCAGGTCGACCAGGTCGGTCGGTGCGATGTCGAGCCGGAAGTCGTCCGCGTCCAGCCGGGCCAGGGCCAGCAGATCGCTGAGGAAGCGGTCCAGCCGCGCGGTCTCCGCGGCCAGCGTTCCGCCGACCTCCGCCGACTGCTCCGGTTCGATCAGCCCGTCGGCCAGCGCCTCCGCGTAGCCCTGGAGCGCCGTGAGCGGGGTGCGCATCTCGTGCGACACCGACTGCAGGAACTCGCGCTGCCGGTTCTCACTGTGGGCGAGCGCCCGGTCGAGCGTGTTGAGCGCCGCGCCGATCTCCGCCGCCTCGCGCGGACCGCCGACGGGCGCGTGCACGCCGCGTTCGCCGTCGGCGAGGCGGTGCGCGGCGCGGGCCGCGGCGACGAGCGGGCGGGCCGTGCGGCGGGCCAGCAGCGCCCCGGCCAGGGCGGCGCCCAGCGTGCCGAACGCGAGCGGCCAGACGACGTTGCGGCGCACCCGGTCGGTCTCCCGGGCGACGACGGTGTACGGCTCGGTCAGCACGACCGCGCCGCCCCGCGCGTCGGGGTGGCCGACGAGGAGGACCCGCCGGCCACCGAGGATGCCGGTGGTGCTGACGGTTCGGCCGGCGAGCAGGGCGGCCCTGGACGCCGTGCCGATCGCCGGGGTCGCGGTGCCCGTCGCGGTGCCGTCGGGTGCGAGGACCGCGAGTCGTTCGCCGTTGGGCCCGGCAAGTGCCTGGGAGCCGCTGAACAGCAGCGGCGACAGGACCGGCAGCCGGCTGAGGACCGTCGCCTGGCGCATCAGCTGGTCCCGCTCGCGCTGCTCCGCGCCGCTCGCGGCGGTCTGCCAGGCGATGAGCCCGGTCAGTGCCGCCGCGAGGGCGGCGACGACCGTGGTCAGCAGGACCAGGGTGCGGGCCAGGGAACCGCGGCGGGAGCCGCTCCGGGCCCCGGCGCCGGTCATGTACCGGGTTCCCGGGCGCTGTAGCCGACACCGCGCACGGTGCGGATCGGGCTGGCGTCGCCGAGCTTGGCCCGGAGCTGGGAGACGAAGACGTCGACCATCCTGGTGTCGCGGTAGCCGGGGTACCCCCACACCTGGGCGAGCAGCTGGTCGCGCGTGTGGACGCGGCCCGGGTGGCGCAGCAGGTGGGCGAGGAGGTTGAACTCGGTGGCCGTCAGCTCGACCGGCGCGCCGTCGACCCGGACGGTGCGGGTCCGCCGGTCGAGGCTGAGCCGGCCGAGGGTGTCCACCGCCGCTCCCGGCGGGCCGGCGCTGCGCCGCAGCACGGTCTTCACCCGCGCGACCAGCTCACGCGGGGAGAACGGCTTGGCGAGGTAGTCGTCCGCGCCGAGCTCCAGGCCGAGGATCCGGTCCGGCTCCTCGCCCCGCGCGGTCACCAGCAGGACCGGCGTCCAGTCGTCGGCGTCGCGCAGGGCCCGGCAGAAGGCGATCCCGTCCATCGTCGGCAGGCCGATGTCCAGCACGATCGCCACCGGCCGCATCCGCCGCGCGGCCTGCAGCCCGGCGGCTCCGTCGGCTTCGACGTGCACGCCGAAGCCCTCGCGGACCAGATAGCGGCGCTGCACGTCCGCGATGGCCGGTTCGTCCTCGACGACCAGCACGAGCCCTCTCGCCGCGGTCACCCGAGCCCTCCCGCTGCGGTCACCGGCACCTCTTCCCACCGCCCGCTGCCAACGGTCTCCCGCTGCCGGGCAGGGGACCGGCACCCTCCTCGCTGCTGATGCCTCCCGATGCTAACCAGTGCCGGCGCCCCCGGGGCCGGGCGCGCCGGAGCCCGTACATTCCCCGAACAGACGCCCAAGGATCCCCTGACACGGGTGGGTGAGGCTGCGCCCATGACCTTCGCATCGACCGAACGGCCCGGAGCCCTCCACCGCACGGGCCGCTGGTGCGCCCGGCGCGCCCGGCGGGTGCTCGCCCTGTGGCTGGTACTCCTGGTGGGCCTCGCCCTGGCGAACCATCGCTGGGGCGGCTCCTTCGCCGACGACTTCGCCCTGCCGGGCACCGGCTCGCAGACCGGCGCCGACCTTCTCAGGGCGCACGGGAACGGAGCCACCTCGGGCACCGCCGCACAGATCGTGATCGACTCCGGGCGGGGGCCGATCGACGCCCACGCCGCCTCGATCGACCGGGCGGTGGCGAACCTGCGGAAGCTGCCGCACGTGCAGTCGGTGGCCGACCCGCTCGCCGCGCCCGCGGCGATCTCACCGGACGGCGGGATCGCGAGGATCGGCGTCGAGTTCGACCGCAACCCCGCGGGCTTCGACCGCTCCTACGTCGCACGGGTGGACTCGGCGGTCGCACCGATGCGCGCCGACCACCTCACCGTCGAGTACGCCGACCCGCTGGGCAAGCTGGCCGCTCCCAAGTCGGCCGACGGGGTGTCGGAGGGGATCGGGCTCGCCGTGGCCGTGCTGGTGCTGCTGGTCGGCTTCGGCTCCGTCGCCGCCACCGCCCTGCCGCTGGCGACCGCCGTCCTCGGGCTGGTCGTGGGGCTGGCCGGGCTGGGCGTCCTCGCGGCGCCGGTGGACTTCGCGGCCGCGGCACCGACGCTGGCCGCGATGATGGGGTTGGGCGTCGGCATCGACTACGCGCTGTTCCTCTCCACCCGCTTCCGGGCCCTGCTGCACCGCGGTGCGGAGCCCGAGGACGCGGTGGGGCGGACCGTCGCGACCAGCGGGCGGGCCGTCCTGGTCGCGGCCGCGACGGTGGCCATGTCACTGGCGGGGCTGTACGTCTCGGGTATCTCCTTCATCGGCAACCTCGGTGCGGCCGCGGGCCTGACCGTCCTCGTCGCCGCGGCCGCCTCGCTCACCCTCACCCCGGCGCTGCTCGGACTGCTGGGGCGGCGCATCGACAGGCTGCACGTGCGCACCCCGGTCGCCGAACCGGACGGAGAGGCCGACTTCTGGCACCGGTGGGCCGACCGGGTCGGCCGGCATCCGTGGCTGCACCTGGCCGGCGGGCTGCTCATCCTCGCCGTGCTGGCCGCCCCGGTCGCCTCCCTGCACCTCGGCCACGTCGACGCGGGCGGCCAGCCCGTCTCCAGTACCGACCGGCGCGCCTACGACCTCGTCACCGAGGGCTTCGGGCCGGGCGCGAACGGCACGCTCACCGTGGTCGTGCAGCTCGACAGCCGGCAGACCGCGGACCCGGCGCAGCGCCGGGACCTGGCGGGCACCCTGCGGCACGACCTCGCCGCGACGCCCGGCGTGGCCTCCGTGACCGCACCCGTCACCAGCCCCGACCACGTGCTGCTGATCAGTACAGTCACCCCGGCCACCGGCCCCCAGGACCGGGCCACCGCCGACCTGATCCACCGCCTGCAGGACACCACCGTCCCGCAGGCGCTGGCGGGCTCCGGCGCCAACGGATACGTCACCGGAGTCACCGCCTCCGCACAGGCCTTCACCGACACCCTCGCCGAGAAGCTGCCGCTGATCATCGGCGTGGTGGTGGCCGCCGCCTTCCTGCTCCTGCTCGTCGTGTTCCGCAGCCCGGTGGTGGCCCTCAAGGCCGCCGTGCTCAACCTCTGCTCGATCGCCGCCGCGTACGGGGTGGTCGTCGCGGTCTTCCAGTGGGGGTGGGGCGGTTCCCTCCTCGGAGTGGGGGAGAAGGTGCCCGTGGAGTCCTACGTACCGATGATGATGTTCGCCATCGTCTTCGGACTCTCCATGGACTACGAGGTGTTCCTGCTCTCCCGCATCCGCGAGGGCTGGCTGCGCAGCGGGGACAACCGGCTGGCCGTGGCGAGCGGGATGGCGGCCACCGCCCGCGTCATCAGCTGCGCGGCGCTGATCATGACGAGTGTCTTCCTCGCGTTCCTGCTCTCGACGAACGTCGTCGTCAAGATGCTCGCCCTCGGTCTCGGCGTGAGCGTCGTCATCGACGCCACCGTCGTCCGCCTGCTGCTGGTGCCGGCGGCCATGTACCTGCTGGGGAGGGCGAACTGGTGGATCCCGCGCCGGCTGGACGGGATCCTGCCGCACCTCGACCCGGAAGGGCCGGCCGCCCCGGAGCCGGCGGCGACGGCGGCGGGCGCCGGAGCGGGGGCCGCGCGGTGACCCGGCGGACGGACGGCGGGCCGATCACGGCGGCGCGGCGAACCGCCCGGCGTACCGGCACGCCGCGGGCCGCAGGGCCGCGGAAAGGCACGTCGCAGGCCGGCCGGACGGCGCCCCGGCGCCGTCGTCCTGCGGTGACCTGGGCGGTGGTGGCCGCGGTGGTCGCCGTACTCGCCGCCGGAACGGGGGAGCTCGCCGCCCGGCACCTGATCCGCGAACGCATCGCCGGCAAGGCCCCGGGGCTCGGCGACGTCTCGGTGGCCGAGAGCGGGAGCTCGGCCCTGTGGGACCTGCTGCACCGGCACATTCCGGAGGTGGAGGTGAGCAGCGGCGACGCCGCCCTCGGCCCGCTCACCGGGGTCGGTGTCAGCGCGCGGCTCCACGACGTCGCTCTCGACGCCACTCCGACCGTCGCGAGCACGGACGCCACCGTGACCGTGCCCGAGGCGGCGATCGCGGACGCCGTCCGGGCGAAGGCGCCCTCGGTGACGGTGGACTCGGTGACCGCCGACCCCGCCGCGGGCACCCTCACCGCCGCGGTCGGCGCCGGCGGTCTCGGACGGCTGACCCTCGAACCGCTGCTGTCCGACGGGCGGGTGACCTTCACCGCCACCTCGCTGACCGTACTGGGCAGGGAACTTCCGGTGGACTCGCTCGGGCAGGGCGCCTCCGGCGCGGGCACCGGAGACGGGGAGTTCCGCCCGTACCCCCTCGGGCTGCGGGCCACCTCGCTGGCCGTCACCCAGGACGGTGTGCGGATCACCCTGCACGGGGGGCCGAGCAAGCTGACGGCCCGGTGAGCCCCGCCGGTCGGGGGCCCGGCACCGGGTGAGTCCGGCGCCCGGCCCCGGGCCCGCGGCCGCGAACGGGAGCACATTCGTATTAGGTTAGGCTCACCTAATAAATCCGCCCTTGCTGTTCACGCCGACGGGCACCGGCCCTCACCGGCGCCGCGACCGGAACCCCGGGGCCGGGCCCCGCGTGCCCGCCGCCCTCCGGCCGCGGCACCGGCACGGAGGCCGCACCGTGACCCGCGGCGCCACCGACCGGAGTCGCCCGCCATGACGTTCACCGCGCCGCCCGAGGGCGCACCGCACCGCCCGCCGCGCAGCGGACGCCCGCAGCCGCTGCCGGTGCTCGCCGAACCCGCGTTCACCGCTCCCCGCCCCGACGGCCTCGCGGACTTCTGGGCCGACGTACGAAGGCGCGGCACCCCGCTGGTCGGCGGCGACCCGCTCGGCGACCCGGACCGGCGGGCGGTCACCTTCCTGTGGCGGGGCTCGACCCGCACCCGGGCGGTCCAGGTCCTGCCGAACAAGCTGGCGGACCCCGACCGGCCCGCCGGCAACCTGATGCGCCGCCTGCCCGGCACCGACGTATGGCACTGGACGGTGCGGCTGCGGTCGGACTGGCGCGGCACCTACGACCTCTTCGTCGACGAGGGCGGCGGGCCCGACCCCGACGACCCCGGCTACTGGCGGTGGCTGCGCGTCAACCACCGCCCGGACCCCTTCAACACCCGCACGCTGCCGCGGCGCTGGGGCGGCCCGCCGGTCGCCTGCGCCGAACTGCCCGACGCCCCGGACGCCCGGGACTGGCAGCGCCGGGCGGGAGTCCCCCGGGGCACGGTGACCGAGCACGAGATCGGCAGCGGCCACCTCGGCGACCGCCGCCGTGTCTGGCTGTACGCGCCTCCCGGCCCGCCCGGGCCCGGCCCGGCGACCGCCCCGGGAGGGCTCCCGGTGCTGGTGCTGCTGGACGGCGAGCACTGGCAGCCCCGGCTCGGCGTGGCGAACCTGCTCGACAACCTCATCGCCGACGGCCGCATCCCCCCGCTGGCCGCCGTCCTGCCCGAGTCGCTGGACCTGCGCACCCGCTGGGCCCAACTGACCTGCCGGCCCGAGTTCGCCGCCTTTCTGGAGCACGAGCTGCTGCCCTGGGCGGCCACCCGCCTCCCGCTGACCCGGGATCCCGCCCGCACGGTCCTGGCCGGGCAGAGCCTGGGCGGCCTCACCGCCGCCTACGCCGCACTCCACCGCCCGCACCGCTTCGGCAACGCACTCGTCCAGTCCGGGTCGTTCTGGTGGCCGGACGGCCCGGAGGCGGAGTGGCTCACCGGCCGGCTCGCGGCAACCGGCCGCAGACCGGTGCGCCTCTGGCTCTCCTTCGGCGAACAGGAGTGGGTCGCGCTGCCCGCGGCCCGGCGGCTGCGCGAGACCCTCGCCGCCGCCGGCTACGACGACGCCGTGTACCGCGAGTTCAACGGCGGCCACGACTACCTGTGCTGGCGCACCGAACTCGCCGACGGGCTGGTGGCGCTGCTCTCCGCCACCTGAGCGGCGACACCGGAACACGGGCCCGACACCCGCCCCTCCCACGGGCCCCGCACGGGCGGGCGGCCCCGCACGGGCGGGCCACGGTCCTCGGGGCCCGTCCCGGGGGCGCGAAGGGAGGGCCCGGCACGCGCGGGGCCCGGCCACACTGCGGTGGCGGCCACACGAAGGCAGCGGCCACACGAGGGGGCAGCCCTCGTGCGCCGGGAGCCACCCCCCTGGCCCCCCGGCCGCCACCCCCGGGTCACCTCCGGTCCGCGCCGATCCGGGCGAGGCAATCCGCGTGCGGCGCCGGACCGAACACGGGCTGCCAGCCCGGGGGTACCGCCCGCCATGCCGGCCACAGGGACAGCTCCCCGCCGTCGGCGCGCAGCACGAGGCGGCGGTCCTGCTCCTCGGCGGGCGGGTCGGAGGAAGGCGGGTCGAACGGGGAGGGCGGGCCCGTCATGAGTCGAGCTCCTTCAGCCGGGCCGCCAGTACGGCGGCGATCGTGTCCAGTGCGGCCCCGCCCAGCAGCCGGGGGTGGGTGCACTCGACGTCGTGGTTGTCGACGGCACCGCGCACGTGCGGGCGCCACGCCTCCCGGGTCAGCCAGTCCTCCGCGCGCGGGGCGGCCGCCGTGAAGAACAGCATGTCGCCGTCGAAGCGGCGGTGTCGGTGCGCGCGCATCATGCGGGCGTGGTTCGGCACGATGTCGACGATCCGGGACAGGGTCCGCTCGCCGAGCCCGGCCAGCGGACTGCCCGCCCGGCGCAGCGTGGCCAGCACGTCCTCGCGGGTGCGTTCCCCCGCCCGGTCGAAGCCGGCCATCCGCAGCACGGCGGTGAGCGCGTCGCCCTCCTCCGGGGAGGGCCGCTCCCGCCACTGCTCGGCCGGGAAGGCGTCCAGCAGCGCCAGCAGGTCCACCCGCTCACCGGCCTCCCGCAGCAGCACGGCCACGCTGTGCGCGAGGACCCCGCCCACCGACCAGCCCACCAGCCGGTACGGCCCGTGCGGGCGGACCTCCCGGATCCGGGCGGCGTAGTCGGCCGCCTCCTCCCACAGCGTCGCCGGCAGCGGCTCACGGTCGTCGAGACCGCGGGCCTGGATGCCGTACAGCGGCTGGTCCGGCCCGAGCCGGGCGGACAGCCCCGCGTAGCACCAGGCGAGACCGCCGGCCGGGTGCACGGCGAACAGCGGGACGCGGTCGCCGCCGGCGCGCAGCGGCAGCACCACGCCGAGCGCGTCCCCTGCGGCCGGCGCGGCCCCGGCCAGCCGGTCCGCGAGCGCGGCCGGGGTCGGCGCCGCGAACAGCGAACCGATCGTCAGCTCGACGCCGAACTCCTCCCGCACCCGCGCCGCCAGGCGGACCGCCAGCAGCGAGGTGCCGCCCAGATCGAAGAACGCCTCCTCGGGACCCACCCGCGCCGCCCCGAGCACCCCGGCGAACAGCCGGCACAGGGCGGCCTCCCGCTCCCCGGCCGGCTCCCGCCCCGGCCCGGCCGGGGCGAACGCGGGCGCCGGCAGCGCCCGCCGGTCCAGCTTGCCGTTCGGGCCGAGCGGGAACGCCTCCAGCGGGACGACCGCCGACGGCACCATGTGCTCCGGGAGTTCGCGGGCGGCTCCCGCGCGGACCGCCACCGGGTCGGCGCCCCCCGTCACGTAGCCGACGAGCAACTGCTCGCCGGGCCGGTCCTCGCGGACCAGCGCGCAGGCGCCGTCCACCGACCGCTGGGCGGCCAGCACCGCCTCGACCTCACCCAGTTCGACGCGCTGGCCGCGCAACTTCACCTGGTGATCGGTGCGGCCGAGGTACTCGACCTCCCCGCCCGGCGTCCACCGGGCCAGGTCCCCGGTGCGGTACATGCGGCCGCCCGGCGGGCCGAACGGGTCGGCGACGAACCGGGACGCCGTCAGCTCCGGTCGGTTCAGATAGCCGTCGGCCAACTGGACGCCCGCCAGATACAGTTCGCCGGGAACTCCGGGCGGGCAGGGCTGGAGGGCGGCGTCCAGTACGTGCACGCGGGTGTTCCACACCGGACGGCCGATCGGGACCGGGCCGGAGCCGGCGGGATCGCAGGCGTGGTGGGTGACGTCCACGGCGGCCTCGGTCGGCCCGTACAGGTTGTGCAGCTCCACTCCGGGCAGCGCGCGGGCGAAGGCGAGCGCGGTCTCCCGGGGCAGCGCCTCACCGCTGCAGAACACCCGACGCAGACTGCCGGCGCAGGCCGCCGACTCCGGTTCGGCCAGGAAGACCCGCAGCATCGACGGCACGAAGTGGCAGGTGGTGACGGACCGCTCCCGGATCAGGCGGGCCAGCTCCCGCGGGTCCCGGTGCGCCCCGGGCGGCGCGACCACCAGCGTCGCGCCGACCCGCAGCGGCCAGAAGAACTCCCACACGGACACGTCGAACGACGACGGAGTCTTCTGCAGCACCCGGTCCCCGGCGGTCAGCGGGTACGCGTGCTGCATCCAGCGCAGCCGGTTGTCGATCGCCCGGTGCGGCACCACGACGCCCTTGGGGAGGCCGGTCGAGCCGGAGGTGTAGATGACGTAGGCGGGATGGTGCGGGGTCAGGGCGCGCGGCGGCCGCACCGCGGGCGCGCCGGACAGGTCGAGGCCGTCCAGTACGACCAGGGGGGTGCCGGTGCCGTCCGGGAGGCGGCCCGCCCGGTCGGTGACCGCGCAGACCGGCGCGGCGTCGCCGAGCATGTACGCCAGCCGGGCGGCCGGGTAGTCCGGATCCAGCGGCAGGTACGCGGCGCCGGTCTTGACGACCGCCAGCAGGCAGACCACCAGCTCCACCGAGCGCGGCACCGAGACGGCCACGACGGCGCCCGGCCGGGCGCCCAGCGACCGCAGGTGGTGCGCCAGCCGGTTGGCGCGCACGTCGAGCGCGCCGTACGAGAGGGTTGTCCCCCCGAACACCACGGCCGGGGCGTCGGGCTGCCGGGTGGCCCGGGCCTCGATCGGGCCGACCAGGGTGGTGAGCGGCACCTGTCGATCGGTGTCGTTGAACTCCTGCGTGACCAGGACCAGTTCATCGGGTGTCGCGATGCCGGTGGCGGCCGTCGGACGGTGCGGGTCGGCGTGCGCGAGGCCGTCCACCAGATGCAGGAACCGCTCCTGGTGCGCGGCGAGCGCATCGTCGTCGTACAGCGCGGGGTTGGCGTCGTGGTCGACGGCCAGTCCGCGGCCGTCGGCACGGTCGTAGACGTTGACCGTCAGATCCTCGACCGGCCCGGCCGACAGGTTGCGGGCCCTGGCGGGCACCCCCGCGAAGTCCGCGCCGTAGTCGAACGGCATCACGTTGACCAGCGGCCCCACCAGGCCCCGGTCCTCGCCCAGCAGCCCGAGGTCGCGGCGGATGTCCTCGTACCGGTAGCGCTGGTGGCGGCGGGCCGCGCGGACCGCGAGGACCACCTGCCGCACGAGTGCGGCGAAGGTGTCCTCCGGTGCGACCGCCAGCCGCAGCGGCAGCACGTTCATCACCATGCCGGGGACGCGCAGCGCGACCGAGCCGGTGCGGCCCATCAGCGGCAGGCCCAGTACGACCTCGGTGCGCGCCGTGGCGCGGGACACGTACAGTGCCTGCGCGGCGATCAGCACGTCCGGCCAGGTGGCGCGCAGCCGGTGCGCCAGCTCGCGCAGCGCCCGCGTCGTGCCGGGCGAGAGCCGGGCGCTGCGGCGCCGGAACGTCCGGGCGGGCAGCGCGCCCCGGCCGGCGAGCCGCGGCACCTCCGGACGGTCGGCGAACGCGTCCCGCCAGTGGGCCCGGTCGGCGGCGAAGGCTTCCGAGGAGCGGTACGCCCGGTCCTCGGCGACCAGGTCGGCCAGGCCGCCGAACCGGCTCGGGGGCGGTGCGGTGCCACCCGCCAGGGCGCCGTACACCTCGGCGGTGCGTCGCACCAGCAGCGAGTAGCCGTACCCGTCCATGACCAGGTGGTGGATGCGCTGGTACCACAGCCAGCGCTCCTCGCCGACCCGGAAGAGCGCCTGCCGGAACAGCGGTCCGGCCGCCGGATCGCACGGTTCGGCCAGATCGGCCCGCATCCACGCCTCCGCCTCCCGTTCGGGGTGCCGGTGGGCGCGCAGGTCACTCACCGTCAGCGGCAGCTCGGGCGCGGCCGTCAGCCGCTGGTGCGGCCCGTCCGGGCCGTCCTCCACGCGGACCCGCAGGGCGTCCGCCTCCGCCACGACCCGCCGCAGCGCCGCGGCGAACAGGTCGGGGTCGAGGGGGCCGTCGAGCTCCAGGCACTCCGCGGTGTTCTGCGCCGGACTGAGCGGGTCCAGTGCCTGCGCGTACCACATGCCCGACTGGGCCGCGGTCAGCGGCAGCAGCGGGCCGTCCGGGGCCGGACGGGGGCTCCTGCCGGATTCCCCGCGCGACTCCTTGCCGGTGCCGGTGCCGGTGCTGGTGCCGGTGTCGGTGCCGGTGCTGCCGGGACCGGTGCCCGTGCTCGTGCCCGTTTCGGGACCGGTGTCCGTGTCGGGGCCGGTCCGGTCGCCGGCGGGTGCGCCGGTCATGAGACCCCCAGCAGCAGTGCCCAGGCCCGGACGGCGGGCTGCTCGGCCAGGTCGGCGAAGTCCGCGGTGACGCCGTGCTCGCGCCGCCACCGCTCCAGCAGCGTCATCACCCGGACCGAGTCCAGGCCGTGGTCGACGAGGTCCTCGTCGAGAGGGACGTCCGCCGGGTCCTCGCCGAGGCAGTCGGCGACGTCGGCGCGGATCTGTTCCAGGCTGAGGGCCATGCCGCTCAGACCTCCTTCAGGACGGCATCGGTGGTGGTGACGGCCGCGCAGCGGCCGGCGGCCCAGCGCAGGGCCATGTCGTGGTCCTCGCGGGAGAAGTCGGCGACGGCGTCGGCGACGACGAACGCCCGGATGTCCCGCATCCACGCGTCACAGGCCGTCATCAGCACGCCGATGTGCGCGTACACGCCCGTGACGACCAGTTGGTCGCGGCCCCATCGGCGCATCCGCGCCTCCAGGTCGGTCCGCACGAAGGCGCTGTACTTCCACTTGGTGAGCACCAGGTCGCCGGGCTCGGGCGCCACCTCGGCGGGCACCGCCAGCGCCTCCGGGTCGTCGGCCGTCCCGGGCCCCCAGAAGTCGAGCTGGAGACCCCGCTCCGCGGGCGTCTGGCCGCCGCGCTGGGCCGAGTAGACCACCGGCAGGCCGACCCGCCGGGCCCGCGCGCACAGCCGGGCGGTGTTGCCGAGCATGCCGGTCAGCGGCTGCGCGCCGGCCGGGAACGGGGACAGGAAGTGCTGCTGGAGATCGTGCACGAGCAGCACCGCGCGCGCCGGGTCCACGGTCCAGGAGACCCGGCCGGCGGGCAACTGCGCCGCGGTGGGCGGCGGGTAGGCGGATATGGCGGGAAGAGCCATGCGGGTGGGAGCCTTTCAGAGCTGCTCGGTGGTGGCCGCGGCGGACCGCAACCCCTTCTTGCTGACCTTGCCGATGCCGGTCTGCGGGAACGCGTCGACGAACTCGACCAGGTCGGGGACCTTGTACGCGGCAACCCCGTGCTCGCGGACGAACCGTCTGATCTGGACCGGCCGCAGCGGTTCGGCGCCCTCGCGCAGGACGACGTAGGCGAGGGTGCGTTCCCCGAGGTACGCGTCCGGTACGGCCACCAGGGACACGTCGTGCACGGACGGGTGGGCGAGGATGATGTTCTCGATCTCCTCCGCGGCGACCTTCTCGCCGCCGCGGTTGATCTGGTCCTTGGCCCTGCCCTCCACCACCAGGTGGCCGGTGGGGGTGCGGCGGACGATGTCGCCGGTGCGGTAGAAGCCGTCCTCGGTGAACGCGGTCCGGTTGTGCTCGGGCGCCCGCCAGTAGCCCCGCACGGTGTACGGGCCGCGGGTCAGCAGGTGCCCGAACTCCCCGTCCGGCACGTCCCGTCCGGTGTCGTCGACGAGACGGATCTCGTCGTCGGGGGAGAGCGGGCGGCCCTGTGTGGTGGCGATCGTCTCCGGATCGTCGTCCAGGCGCGTGTAGTTGACCAGGCCCTCGGCCATGCCGAACACCTGCATCAGCCGGCAGCCCAGCGCGGGTGGCAGCCGGCGCGCCGCCCGCTCGCTGAACTTGGCGCCGCCGACCAGCACCAGGTCCAGGCCGGACAGGTCGCAACCGGTGCCCGCCGCGGCCTCGGTCCACACCAGGGCGAGCGGCGGCACCAGGCCGGTCATGGTGACGCCCTCCCGCTCGATCAGCGGGAACGCGGTCGCCGGGTCCGGCTTCGGGCACAGCACCACCGTGCCGCCGGCGTGCAGGGTGCCCAGCCAGCCGGGCGAACTCATCGGGAAGTTGTGGGCGGCCGGCAGGACGACGAGGAAGCGGGTGTCCGCGTCGACCCCGCAGATCTCGTTCGAGCCGCGCAGCGAGTACAGGTAGTCGTCGTGGGTGCGCGGGATCAGCTTCGGCACGCCCGTGGTGCCGCCGGACAACTGGAGGAACGCCAACTCGTGCGGGAGCGGGCCGGCGAGCGGGCCGGACGGTGCGCACGGCACGCCGGACAGGGGGGTGTGCCCGCCCGGTTCCCCGGCCACGAACACGTGCCGCAGCGACGGCGCCCGCCGCCGCACCCGGTCGGCCAGCCGCCGGTGGTCGTAGCCCTCGTGCACGTCCGGGATGACGTAGGCGACCGCCTCGGTGAACGCGCAGAAGTGGGCGATCTCGGTGTCCCGGTGCGCGGGCAGCGCGTACACCGGCAGCGCGCCGATCCGGAACAGCGCGAACACCACCTCGGCGAACTCGCCGACGTTGGGAAGCTGGACCACCACCCGGTCACCGCGGCCGATGCCGCGGGCCGCGAACCCGGCCGCGAGCCGGTCCGCGGCGAGGTCCAGCTCCCGGTACGTCCAGGTGCGGCGCTCGGGAGCCGGATCGACCAGGGCGGTCCGCTCGGGATGCGCGGCGGCCCGCTCGCGCAGCATCCCGCCGAACGTGCCGCCGCGCCAGTGACCGGCCGCGCGGTAGCGCTCCGCGAAGGCGGGCGGCCAGGTCGGCGCGTCCACGCCGGGAGTGAGGGCGTCGGCGGTCACAGCGCGGCTCCAGCGGCGTCCAGGAAGGTGCGGAACTTGGCCGCGGTCTCGGCGGTCTCGGCCTCCGGCCGCGACCCGGCGACCACGCCCGCGCCGGCGAACAGCCGCAGGGTGCCGCCGTCGGCCTCCGCGCAGCGGATCGTCACCACCCACTCCCCGTCGCCCGACGCGTCCTGCCAGCCGACCATGCCGGTGTACGGGCCCCGGTCGAAGGGCTCCGACTCGGCGATCACCGCGCGGGCGACGTCCTCCGGCGCACCGCACACCGCCGGCGTCGGGTGCAGCGCCGTGGCCAGGTGCAGAGCGCCGACGGACGGGTCGGCGACCTCGCCGGAGACGGTGGTCGACAGGTGCCACATCGTCGCGGTGCGCACCAGCGTGGGCCGCTCGGGCACCTCCAGGCGTCCACAAAGCGGCTCGAGCGCCGCGCGGACCGCGTCCACCACCACGGCGTGCTCGTGCCGGTCCTTCGCGGACTCCAGCAGGGCCGCCGCCCGGCGGACGTCCTCCGCCAGGTCGGCGCTGCGCGGCGCCGAACCGGCCAGCGGGTTGGCGGTCACCCGGCCGCCCTGCCGGGCGACGAGCAGTTCGGGGCTCGCCCCGACGAGGGTGCGCCCCCGGCCCGTGGGCACGGCGAAGGTGTAGCCGCCCGGGTCGCGGCGGGCCAGCCGGTTCAGCAGCGCCGGCAGGTCGGGGGCGTGCCGCCCGGTCAGCTCCAGGGTGCGCGCCAGGACCACCTTGTCGAGTTCCCCGGCCCGCATCCTGGCCACCGCCGCGGCGACCGCCGCCGTGTAGGCCTCGGGTGCCGGCCGCTCGCGGACCCGCCAGGCGTCTCGGGCGGCGGGAGCGGGAGCGGGCAACGCCACCAGCGGGTCCTCGCGCAGCGCGCCGGCCCGGCGCACCTGCTGCGGGACGGCCAGCGCGGACGGCCCCCGGGAGGAGAAGGGGAGGGCGCCCAGGACGAGCGGGACGGCGTGGCCCGGGCGGCGCAGACCGTCCAGCAGCGTGCTCACCCGCTCGGCCAACGGTGCCGTCCCGTGGGGTACTTCGGCGGCGGTGCCGTGGGCGAGCAGGGTCTGCCGCGGGGTCGCGAGGAAGCGGTCGGCGCCACCCCGGTAGGCGTCGAGCAGGGCGGTCGCGGTGCCGGGCGGGGTGCCGGGCCGGGCGCTGCGGGGCGGCGCGGACGCGGCGGCGTCGGGGCCGGGTGCGCGCAGGGAGGCTGTCATGGTGACTCCAGGCGGGAAGCGGGGGTGGGCGGCGGTGATCGGCGGGCGGGGTCGGCGGCCGGCGTCGCGCGCGGCGACCCGGTCGGCAACGGGACGGGCGGTGGCCTGCGGGCGTGGCCTGCGGTCCTTGGCGCCCGGGCGGTGGTGCGGGTGGTGGCCTGCGGGGAGCGGCGCGCGGGGCGGTGGTGTCGGGCGCGGGTCAGGCGCGCAGGGTGGCGCCGCCGTCGACGTACAGGTCGTGCAGGGTGATGTGGCGGGCGCGGTCGGAGACGAGGAACGCGACGGCGTCGGCGACGTCCGACGGCTCGGCGATGCGCCGCAGCGGGATGCCGGTGCGGTACGCGGCCGGGTCGCCGTCGAGGACCGCCCGCCGCCCTGTCTCGGCGCCGCCGGGGGAGTCGGCCCACAGCGCGCGCTGCATGTCGGTCAGGGTGGAGCCCGGGGAGACCGTGTTGCAGCGCACCCCGTGCGGCGCGACCTCGAGCCCCAGGCACTTGGTGAACATCACCGCGGCCGCCTTGGAGGCCGCGTAGGCGGCCATCCCGGCACGCGGGACGCCGGCCGCGTTGGAGGCGACGGTGACGATGCTGCCCCTGCCGCGCCGGGTCATCCGGCGGGCCGCCGCGCGCGACACGTGCAGGACGCCGCCGGCGTTGACGGCGAGGACGGCCGCCCAGTCGGCGTCGTCGAGGTCCAGCACCGGCGCACCGCGCAGGATCCCGGCGACGTTGACGGCGATGTCCAGCGGGCCGAGGACGTCCTCCGCCTCGGCGACCACCCGCTCCACGGCCGCGGAGTCCGTGACGTCCAGCGTGCGGCGGACGACGCGGTCCGCCCGGGCGGTTGCCGCGTCCTCCTCGTCGAAGGCGTCCTCCTCGTCGAAGGCGACGTCGGTGGCGAGGACGCGGGCGCCGCGCTCCGCGAGCGCCGCGACCACCGCCGCTCCGATGCCCCGGGCCGCACCGGTGACCAGGGCGGTCCGCCCGGCGAGTTCCGGTTCGGCGCTCATCCGACCATCGCCTTGCGGATGTCGGCGAGTACCGACTCGGCGGCCTCGGCGCCGCCCAGGCTGGTCCACTTGGAGCCGTCGACCACGGTGGCGTGGCCCGCGCCGACGGCCTTGAGTTGCCGGTAGGCGGGCTTCCGCGCGAGCGCGTCGAGCAGTCCCGCGTCCGAACCGGTCGACGACAGCGTGCCGATGAACAGCCAGTCGCCGTCGATCTCCTTCAGGTTCTCGTCGCTGATGGGGGTGGAGTGGCCCTCGCCCCGCCGGTTCTGGATGCCGGGGCGCCGGAAGCCCAGGTCCTTCAGCACGTCGCTGATGAACACGCCCTGCTGCATGACGGCGGTGCCCTTGGCGGAGTAGCGGGCCACGGACACGCTGATCCCGGCGCGGGCGCCCAGGTCCTTCCTCAGCGCGGCGGCCTTCGCGTCGTAGTCCGCGAGGAACTCCTCCGCGCTGCCGGACCTGCCCAGCACCTCGGCGGTCAGTTCGAGGGACTTCTTCCAGCTCTTGTCGGCGCCGACGGTGACGACGGTGGGCGCGATCCTCCTCAGCTGGGCCAGCACCTGCTCGTCGGCGGTCTGCCCGGCGAGGATGACGTCCGGCCTCGCCCGGACGACCTTCTCGATGTCGGGACCGGTCACCGCGCCGACCACGGGTATCCCCTTCGCCTGCGCGGCCAGGTACTCGGGTGCGCCCTTCTGCCCGCGTCCGGCGGTCAGTCCGACCGGCCTGACGCCGAGGGCCAGCGCGGAGTCCAGGTCCATCTCGCTGAGGGCGACCACTCTTTCGGGAGCGGCGGGCACCTCCACCCGCGCCCCGGTCGCGTCGGTGACCGTGACGGCCGCGCCGTCCTTCGCGTCGGCCTCGTGCGCGGTGCCGCCGTCCCCGGATCCGCAGGCGGTGAGGAGGAGACCGCAGGCGGCCAGCACGACCGCGGCGGTACGCCGGGCAGGGCGGCAGCTGCGGGCGGGACGGGCGGCGACGGGGCGGGCGGCGACGGGACCGGCGACAGGGTGGGCGGCGACGGGACGGGCGACCGGGTGGGTGGCGACGGGACGGGCGGGCATGGGGGACCGCGGCTTCATGGTCTGAACTCTCCTTTGTCCGGGGGGCGTCGGCCCGGCGGTCGGCCGGGCGCGGATGTGCGGGGGTGCTGGTGGGGACGCGACGGCGCCCGGTACCGGGGCAGGGAAGGACCCCGGGCACCGGTAGCGGAACGCCCGTTGAGCTTAGGTTAGGCTAACCTTATGTTGACTTCGCAAACGAGTCCCCCGTGAAGCCGGAACCAGGCCCCCGCGGCCGCCGCCCCGTCGCCACACCGGCGCTCCTGCTCCTCGCGCTGCTGCTCGGACTCGGCCTGCTCTCCCTGCTCGTCGGCACCGGACCCAGTTCCCCCGGCCGCGCCTGGGACTACCTGCTCGGCGATCCGTCAGCCCGCGCCGACGCCGGACTCCGGCTGGCCGTCGCGGACATCCGCCTGCCCCGCACCCTGGCCGCCGTCCTGGTCGGCGTCTGCCTGGGCACCGCGGGCTGCCTGCTCCAGGCCGCGACCCGCAACCCGCTCGCGGAGACCGGACTGCTCGGCGTCAACTCCGGGGCCGCCTTCGCCGTCGTCGCCGGACTCACCTTCTTCCACGCCGACTCCCCGCCCGCCCTGCTGGTTTGGGCGCTGGCCGGAGGCATCGGCGCGAGCGCGGTCGTCCTGCTGCTGGCGGCCGGCGGACGCACCGCGGGCTCCCCGCTGCGGCTGGTGCTCGCCGGGTCCGCCCTCGGCGCCACCTTCCACGGACTGACCTCCTACGTCCTGCTCGGGACCCAGTCCACCTTCGACGTCTACCGGTACTGGACGATCGGATCGCTCGCCGGCGTCCGCGACACCGACCTGCTGCCGCTGCTGCCGGTCGCCGCCGCCGGTCTGCTGGTGGCGTTCGGCTGCGCCCGACCGCTGTCCGCGCTCGCGCTCGGCGACGACAGCGCCCGCTCGCTGGGCCACCAGCCCGGGAGGGTGCGGCTCCTCGTCGCGGGAGCGGTCTCCCTGCTCGCCGGCTGCGCCGTCGCGGTCGCCGGCCCGATCGCCTTCCTCGGACTGCTCGCCCCCTACGCCGCGCGCGCCCTGGCCGGAGCGCGCATGACCGCCCAACTCCTCCTCTCCGCCCTGGTCGCGGCCGACGTCCTGATCCTCGCGGACATCCTCGCCCGGGTCGTCATCCGCCCCTGGGAGACCCCGGTCAGCGTGCTGCTCGCCTTCGTCGGCGGCCCCCTGCTCGTCTGGATCGCCCGCTCGTCCCGCCTGTCCACCGCGGGAGCGGCCTGATGAGCGCACCCGCCCCCGGAGCACGCGGCCGGACCGCCGGGCCCGACCCGTCCGCCGAGCCCGCCGGCGCCACCGGCTCCCCGGACACGCCGCCCGAGCGCCCCGGTTCCGCCAAGTCCCCCCGGCCGCCCGAGTCCACCTCCCCGTCCCCGTCTCCGTCTCCGTCTCCGTCTCCGCAGCCACCCCCGCTTCCCTCTCCTCGGCCGCCGCTGAGCCTGTCCCCGCTGCGGTCCCCGACCCCGCACCCTCCCTCGTGCCCGGGTCAGTTGGAGTTCCCCGGCCACCCCGGCCACCCCGGCCACCGCGCGCACCCCGACGCCCCCGGGCACTCTGCCCGGTCCGGCGCCTACGAACCCGTCCCGCCGGACAGCCTCGTGGTCCGCCGGGGAGGCCTCTCCTGGCTGTTCCCCCGGCGCAGCGCCCTGGCCGCCGCGCTCCTCCTCCCCCTCCTCGCCCTGCTGGTGGCGCTGGCCGTGCTGGCCAGCTCGACCGGCATGAGCCCGCGCGACACCCTCTCCGGGCTGCTCGGCACCGGAGACCCCGGGACCGTCCTGATCGTCCGCGAGTTCCGGCTGCCGCGGGTGTGGGTGGGCCTCATGGTGGGCGGCGCCCTCGGTGCCGCCGGCTGCCTCACCCAGGCCCTGGCCGGCAACCGGCTCGCCACCCCCGACCTGCTGGGCGTCAACGAGGGGGCGACCGCGGCGGTGGTGGCGTCCGCCGCCGGCTCCGCCACCGGCATGATCGGCCACTGGTGGCTCGGCCCGCTCGGCGCCGTGGCCGCCGCGGTCCTCGTCGTCCTCTGCGCGGGCGGGGCCGGCAGCGCCGGATACCGCCTCCTGGTCGTCGGTATCGGGGCCTCCGCCGTCATCGGAGCCGTCGGCGACCTCGTGATGTCCCGGGAGAACGACAACACCGCGGGCGGCGTGTTCCTCTGGGCCGTCGGCAGCCTCAACGGGCGAGACTGGACCGTCGGCACACCGCTGCTGCTCGTCCTGCTGTTCCTGCTGCCGCTCACCCTCGCCGCCGGGCACCGCCTGCAACTGCTCGGCTTCGACGACGACACCGCCGCCGGGCTCGGCGCCGACCTGCGCAGGCTGCGCACGGCCGCGCTGGCCCTGGCGGTCGGGCTGTCCGGTGCGGCCGTCGGAGTGGGCGGGCCCATCGCGTTCGTCGCACTGGCCGCCCCGATCCTCGCCGGCCGGCTCAGCGGGCCCACCCGGGTGCCCGTCCTGGGCTCCGCCCTGACCGGCGCCGCCCTGATCACCGCGGCCGACGCCCTCAGCCGGGTCGCCGCCCCCGTCGAGATCCCCGTCGGCGTCGTCACCAGCGTCCTCGGCGGACCGTTCCTCCTGTGGGTCCTGTTCCGCCCGGACCGGACCGCCGGAAAGGCCTGACCACCATGACAGACGCACCTCCCGGCCTCCGCGTCCGCGGACTGCGCGCCGGATACCCCGGCCGGCCCGTCGTGCACGGCGTCGACCTGACCGTCCCCGCCGGCCGGGTCGCCGCGATCGTCGGCCCCAACGGTTGCGGCAAGTCGACCCTGCTGCGCACCCTCGCCCGGCTGCACCGGCCCGCAGCGGGCAGCGTGCAGGCCGACGGGGCCGACATCTGGCGGCTGACGCAGCGCCGGGCCGCCCGCCGGATCGCACTGCTGCCCCAGTCGCCGCGGGCACCCGAGGCCGTCACCGTCGCCGGACTCGTCCGCTACGGCCGCCACCCCCACCAGGGGCTGCTGCGCCAGTGGTCGCGGGAGGACGAGCGGGCGGTCGCCGCCGCCCTGGAGGCCACCGGCACCGCCGAACTGGCGGGCGAACGGCTGGACCGGCTCTCAGGGGGACAGCGCCAGCGCTGCTGGCTCGCCATGGTCCTCGCCCAGCACACCCCGGTCGTACTGCTCGACGAACCCACCAGCGCCCTCGACCTCGGCCACGTCGTCGACGTCCTGGAGCTCGTCCGCCAGGTGGCCGCGGCGGGCCGGACCGTGGTCATGGTGCTGCACGACCTGGCCTCCGCCGCCCGGTGGGCCGACACGGTGATCGCCCTGCGGGACGGCCGGGTGCTCGCGCAGGGGCCGCCCCGCGACATCGTCGACTCAGCACTCGTCAAGGAGCTGTACGGTCTGGACGCGGACATCCTCCGCGCGCCCTCGGACGGCTCCCCCGTCGTCGTCCCCCGGAGCGGTCCGCGGCACTGACGGCACCGGGAGCGCCCCGGGCGGCACCATCACGGCGCCGAGAGCGCGCCGGGAGTTTGAAGGGAGCGCGCCGGGAGCGCGCCGGGAGTCCGGCGGAGGGCCGCCCGGCACTCGGCCCGTCCTTCGCCGCCGGGAACCGCGACCGCGGCACCGGCCCGGCCCGGTGGCCGCCCCCCGCGCGGCAGCACGTGCCGAGGACGGTCCGGAACGCGCCGCGGGGGACGGCCGTCCGTCCGTCCGCGCCGATCCGCCCGCGGGCAGCTCACGCCTCGGAACCGGCCTGCGGGCGGCACCCGCCCGCACCCGCCGGCACCGGCCCACCACGACGCGGGGCGCCGGAGCCGCCGCCCCGGCCGGGCGGCCTCCGATGTGTTCGCGGCCGTCCCCCGGGGCCGTGTGCGGCCGGAAACCGTCCGGACTCCGGCCGCCCCCGTGTCGCTGTTGGGCCGATCGAGTGACTTGGCGTAAGAATTGGCCGGTGCAAGCGATGACAGACAGTCAGGACGGGGGCAGCCGGTGAACCGCCACGACGTCACCGACGAACAGTGGGAGGGCCTCGCCCAGGTCGTACCGTTGCGCGGGGGTGATGCCTGGCCGTCGGCGGTGGGCCACCGCGCGCTCCCCGACGCGGAGACCGAGGCCCGCCGCCGCTTCGTGGTCCTGCGGGTCAACGTGTTCGCGGACGCCCGCGAGGTCGCCGAGACACTGATGGCGGGCATCCCGGTCCTGCTCGACCTGACCGGGGCGGAGACCGAGGTCGCCAAGCGGGTCCTGGACTTCTCCACGGGCGTCGTGTTCGGGCTGGCCAGCGGCATGCACCGGGTCGACAGAAACGTGTTCCTGCTCACCCCGCCCGGCACCGAGGTCAGCGGCCTGATGAAGGGAGCCGGGCTGTCCCAGGCCTGAGCGGGGCGCCGGCCCGACGCGCCGGGCGGGTCGCCCGATCGTAGGAAGGTGCCGAGGGCGGAACGGTTCACCGACCGGGCCGGGCCGTACCGTCCGACCCATGACCGCGCCATCCACGTCCTTCGCGCCGACCGAGCCGCCCGCGTCCGCGGCGGAGACGGAGGTACCGCCCGCCGGGCGCCCCGTCCGCCCCCGCGTGACCGAACTGCGGCTCTCGGCCTTCGCAGGGCATCGGCGCGCGGTGTACCCGCTCGGGGCGTTCACCCTGTTCGCCGGGGACAGCGGCTGCGGCAAGACGACGGCCCTCGGGGCCTACGAGGCGCTGGCCCGGCTCGCCGGCGGCGCGGAACTCGCCGAGGTGTTCCCGGACCCGCTGTCCCGGGTCCCGCAGCAGGCCCGCCCCGACGCCCAGCGGCGGCGCGGCTTCCGCATCGGCTGCACCGCGGACGGTCCAGCCGGCCCGGTCCGGCTGGACCTCGCCGTCCAGGCCGAGCCGGAACTGCGCGTCGTGGGGGAGCGGTTGACGTCCGGCGGTCTGGTCCTGCTGGAGACCGCGCTGCGCGACCCCGGTCGGCGCACCGTGCAGGCCGCCTGGCACACCGCCGGTTCGGCGCCGGTGACCCGTGCCCCGCTTCCCGACGACCGGCTCGGCACCGGGCTGCTGCCGCTGCGGGTGGCCGGCAAGACGGACGGCCAGCGCCGCGTGCTCGCCGCCGCCGAGCAGATGGTGGTCGCCCTGCGCTCGGTGTTCACCTGCGATCCGCGGCCCGGCCGGATGCGCCGGCCCGCACCGCGCGGGTCCGGACGGCTGCTGAGCGGCTGCGACAACATCGCCGACGTGCTGTGGCGGACCCGCGCGGAGTGCGCACGCCGGCACGCGCTGCTCGTCGAGGCGATCCGGGCGGGCTGCTCCGGACCGGTCGCCGACCTGCTCGCCGAGCCGCTGCCCGACGGCACCGTCCGCGGGCTGCTGGACCGCGGTGACACCACCGCCACCGAGTTCGCCCGGCTCGGCGACGGCGAACTGCGGTACACCGCACTGGCGCTGGTGCTCCTCACCGGCGCGGGCGTGCTCGACCTGGACCCGGTCGGAGAGGTTCCCGCCGCGCTGCAGACGCTCACCGTGCTGACCGACGGCTTCGACCGCGGCCTGGACGCCCGTCAGCGCAGCGAACTGGCCGGGCTGGCGGCCCGGATGGGGGAGCGCGGCCACATCCGCTGCGTCGGCGCGGTGAGCGAGGCGGACTGGGCGGCCGGGCTGGACGGGGTGACGGTGGTACACCTGGACCGTGACCGAACACCCTGACCTGGCGGCACTGCAGCGCCGGCTGGCCGCGTTCGCCGCGGCCCGGAACTGGCAGCCGTACCACACCCCCAAGAACCTCGTGTCCGCGCTGAGCGTGGAGGCGTCCGAACTGCTCGAGATCTTCCAGTGGCTGACGCCCCGGGAGTCGGCCCGGGTGATGCGGGACCCCGACACCGCGCACCGGGTGCGGGACGAGGTGGCCGACGTGCTCGCCTATCTGCTCCAGCTCTGCGAGGTGCTGGACATCGATCCGCTCGCGGCCCTGGAAGCGAAGATCGACCGCAACGAACAGCGCTTCCCGGCGCCCGGTGACGCGGACTCCTAGCGGCTTCGCCGCCCACGTCACGGGGTGGGCGATCACTTCGTCGTGACGCTCCGTGTTCGATTTGCCGTCCGCTATCGATTTGTTGTCCACAGATTTCGGTCCACCTCTGGCTTTTCGCCCCCCTTACCCTCACTCTGGGTAGTGGACGAGGGAGTTCGAGTGTACGTGCGAGGAGCACGTCGGGACAGCCGGGGGCTGGCACATGGACGCGGAGCGGCTCATCGTGAAGAACAGGCGGGCACTCGCCGCGAGCTGCGAGCTGTCGGTGACCCTGGTGGAGGTGCGGCAGGCCCAGGCGCTGGCCCAGGCGATAGGCAGCCGGCTGGCGGTCTCCGGCCCTCCCGAACTGCGCGGCGAAGCGCTGGGGCTGACCGAGCTGGCGGGCCGCGGATGCGGGGTGCTGGAAGGGCCGGGCCTCGACACCGGGCCGCTGCGCGCCGCCCAGCTCACCGCTCTGGACGACGCCCGGCGGACCCTGCTCGCCCTCGGCGGACTGCTCGGCGAGGTGGGCATGGTCCTGGTCGGTGCCGCCAGCGCGGTGGGCGACGAAGGGAGATACTGGCAGTGCATGGAGGCCATCGACGCGGCGGACGAATCCCGGGACCGCGTACGGGAGATGCTGCGCAGGCTGGCCGCCCGGGAGGAGTCCTTACCGGAGCGGTGAGTCCGCCGCCGCCTCTTCCTCCCCGTCGGCGCATGCCCGCTGACCGCTCCCGGACGACTGCAGATCCGCGTCCAGCGCCGACAGGTCCGCGTTCAGCGCCGCCATCAGCTCCTCCATCTGCTGCAGCAGCCCCTTCGGCCGGCCGGTGCCCCCGCCCCGCTGCGCCACGGTTTCCTCGGACATGACGGCCTCCTCGGCCCCTGGCCCCGGCGAGGGCCGACACGGCTGACGCACCGGCGGCCACCGGCCGGCGCGGGAGCCGGCCGCTCCGGCTCCGCACCGGCCAACGATCACCGTGCGGGCCGGTCACCGGGCCGGACCGTACCCGAGCGCCGAGTTGACGAATTTCACCCGACCGGGGAGGAACGCCGAGGTGGGGCAGCCCGAGGCGGAAGAAGGCCCGCGGGGTGTGCAGGATGGGAGGCATGGATCTGCGTATCTTCACCGAGCCCCAGCAGGGGGCCACCTACGACACGCTGCTCACCGTCGCGAAGGCCACCGAGGACCTGGGCTTCGACGCGTTCTTCCGCTCCGACCACTACCTCCGGATGGGCTCCTCGGACGGCCTGCCCGGCCCCACCGACGCCTGGATCACCCTCGCCGGCCTCGCCCGGGAGACCAGGCGCATCCGGCTCGGCACCCTGATGACCGCCGGCACCTTCCGCCTCCCCGGTGTGCTCGCCATCCAGGTGGCGCAGGTGGACCAGATGTCCGGCGGCCGGATCGAACTGGGCCTGGGCGCAGGCTGGTTCGAGGACGAGCACAAGGCGTACGGCATCCCCTTCCCCAAGGAGAAGTTCGGCCGCCTCCAGGAGCAGCTGGAGATCGTCACCGGCCTGTGGGAGACCGAACCCGGCAAGACCTTCGACTACCAGGGCACGTACTACCAGCTCACCGACTCGCCCGCGCTGCCCAAGCCGGCGCAGGCGAGGATCCCGGTGCTGATCGGCGGCCACGGCGCCGTCCGCACGCCGCGGCTGGCAGCCCGCCACGCCGACGAGTTCAACATCCCGTTCGCCTCGGTCGAGGACAGCGCGCGCCAGTTCGGGCGGGTCCGGGCGGCCGCCGAGGAGGCCGGCCGTCCCGCCGGCGACCTGGTGTACTCCAACGCGCTGGTGGTGTGCGTCGGCCGGGACGAGCGGGAGATCGCCCGCCGCGCCGCCGCCATCGGCCGGGAGGTGGACGAGCTGAGGGCCAACGGCCTGGCCGGTTCCCCGGCCGAGGTCGTCGACAGGATCGGCCGGTACGCGGAGATCGGGTCGCAGCGGATCTACCTCCAGGTGCTCGACCTGGCGGACCTGGACCACCTGGAGCTGATCTCCTCCCAGGTGCAGTCGCAACTGCCGTAGGCGCCGGCCGGCCCGGCGCGGTCGCACGCGACCACGCCGGGCCGGCCGCTCACCGGGGCCGTCGGCCTCAGACGGTGCCGCGCCGCCTGCGCCGCAGCGTCAGGTACGTGCCGGTGGCACCGGCTGCCAGCAGCGCGCCCGCGCCGGCACCCACCGGCAGGACGGGGAAGGAGGAGCTGTCGGCGGTCGCGGCGGTGCTGCGCATCGCCGGGCCCGGGGTGACGTGGGTGGTGACCGGGGCGACCGGGCGGATCGGACCGACCGACTTGACGGAGCCGTCCGAGTTCAGCAGCACCTGCTTGTTGTTCGGGTGCCGGAAGTCGAACATGTGCGAGAGCGAGCCGGCGGTGGCGTCGAAGGAGTGGTCACCGACGCGGCCGGTACGCCAGTTGTCCTCGATGAAGCGGAGGATCGACGCCTGGTCGGTCAGCGTGTGGTCGACCTTGTTGACCTTGCTGTACGGGGAGACGACCAGCAGCGGCTGGCGGGTACCCGGACCGCAGCGGTCGGCGTAGCCGCCGGACGCCTTGCGGGCCCGCCGGCAGGCCGGGCCGTCGACGGCCTTGCCGTCGGAACCGACCGCGGTGTCCCGGGAACCGTTGCGCGGCACGACGTAGGCGTGGTCGTACCAGCCGTCCGAGTCGTCGTAGGCGATGACCACCGCGGTGGACTTCCACTGCGGCGAGCTCTGCAGGGCGTTGATCTGCTTGACCAGGAAGTCCTGCTCGTCCAGCGGGTCGGAGTACGCGGCGTGGGCGTCCTGGTACATGGGCGCCTTGAGGAAGCTGACGGACGGCAGCTTGCCCGCCTTCAGGACCGCGTCGAAGTCGGTCAGGTCGTAGTTGTGGTTCGCCTGGCCGTCGTGCCCGATCTCCGCGACGCTCGCCGGCGGCAGGTGGTGCGGGTTGGACGTCGACTTGTAGTACTGGAACGGCTCGTGGTGCGGGCTGTAGTCGGTGACCCGGGCGCCGCCGACGTTGGTGTGCGCCGAGTCGCACGCCGCGTAGTGGCCCTGCTGCCCGTCCCAGGCGGTGGTCGGCCGGAACCCGCCCTGGAACCAGCCCCAGCTGACGTTCTTCTCGTTGAGCAGGTCACCGATGTTCCTGCCCTGCATGGCGGCCAGCGCGTTGCTGCTGGTGTGGTTCTTGCCGGCGCAGTCGTCGAACGCCGGGTCGGGGTCGTGGACGACCGTGCCGACGCCGTGCGCGTCCGGGGAGACCACCGTGTACGGGTCCGGGTCGGACGTCCGCCGCGGGCTCTCGGTGCCGGTGGACGGGTCCATGGACACGACACCGTGCGTCTGACCGGAGATCAGGTTGAGCGCACCCGGCGTGGAGGGGCCGTAGGTCGAGCTGTACGAGCGGTCGCTCATCGCGTACTGCTGGGCGTAGTTCCACAGCGCGGTGACCGTGTTGCCGTCGTAGTAGTCCATCACCAGACCGGGCTCGCCGAACAGCCCGCCGCTGCACTTGTCGACCTCGGTGTTCTGCACGTACCGGTCCGCACGGCCGCCGTCGGCGGCGTACTGCTCGGCGCTGTAGCCGTGGTTCTGGTCGCAGGTCATGGCCTGCGACGGGCTCAGCCGCTTGGGCGCGTACTGGTTGGGGTTCCTCGTCAGCAGCCCGGCGTGCGCCAGGGTGTCGACGCCCCTCGGGGTCCTCCGCGACGCGGTGAACGGCGTGCCGTCCGTGTTGGCGGCCTTCGGGTAGGTCGCGAAGTAGTGGTCGAAGGAGATGTTCTCGTCGAAGATCACGACCAGGTGCTGGATCGGCGTGGTGGTCGCGGACGAGTGGTGGTGTCCGGCCGGTGCCGCCCCCCACGCGGGTGCGGCGGTCCCGAGAGCCGTGAGCGCCGCGGCTCCCGCGAGCGCGCCGAGCCTCCGCAGTACCTTCCGGCGTCCTCTACTGGTCATGGTGTTCCTCTCCGGGCACGAGCGTGTTTGCGCCATACGGTCCGGGATGCTCCGCAGGCCGGGCGGCCCCGCGGCGGAGTCATGATGACGCGGGAATGAACACCGGGTCAGGGAAGCCAGGGCCAAACTTGACCGGCTCTTGACCGATGGGGTGAACGACCGCCCCGCACCCGGTCAGCCGAGCAGGGCGCGCCCGTACCAGTCCCCGCCGTCCCGGACGCCGGGCAGTACGAAGAAGTAGCCCCCGCCGAACGGCTTGACGTAGTCGGTGAGCGGCTCGCCCGCCAGACGCCGCTGCACGGTCTCGAACTGACGCACCGGATCCTGCTGGTAGCAGCAGAACAGCAGCCCCATGTCGAGGTCGCCGTTCTCGTCCACACCCCGGTCGTAGTTGTGGGCGCGGCGCAGGATGCGTTGGTCCGCGGTGTCCGGGGTGCGCGGGTTGGCCAGCCGGATGTGCGCGTCCAGCGGGATGACGTCGCCCTTGGGATCGTCGGTGTAGTGCGGCGGGTCGAACTCCTGCGCACCGTCCAGCGGCGCCCCGGAGGCCTTCCCACGGCCGAAGATCCGTTCCTGCTCGCTCAGGGAGACCCGGTCCCAGAACTCCACCAGCATCCGGATGAGCCGGACGACCTGGTAGCTCCCGCCGGTGGCCCAGTCCGGCTCACCCGACCCGGCACCCACCCAGACCAGGCGATTCATCTCCCGGTCGCTGGCGGCGTCCGGATTGGCGATGCCGTCCTTGAACCCCAGCAGGTTGCGCGGGGTGCCGGAGGGCCGCGGCGGGCTGGCGAAACCGTCGAGCCGCCAGCGGACCTGCATCCCGCCCCGGGTGTGCCGGGCGATGTCGCGCAGCGCGTGCAGGACCGTGTCCGAGTCCTCGGCCTGCAGCTGCAGGCTCAGGTCGCCGTGGCACCAGTCCGGCCGCAGGTCGTCGTCCGGGAAGACCGGCATCGCCGTCAGCCGGCGCGGCCGCCGCGGGCCGAGACCGAACCGGTCGTCGAACAGCGCCGCGCCGACCCCGAGGGTCACCCCCAGCGCCCCCGGCGGAAGCCGCTCGCCCAGCAGACCGGAGTCGGCGGGCGGGCCGGTGATACCCACCGGGGACGGCGTGCCGCCCGACGTGAGCAGGCGGGCCCGCTCGGTGACGGTACGCAGCAGCTCGGCCAGCTCGGCCCGGTTCGCGGCGGTCACGTCCAGCGCGGCGAACGCGGTGACCCGCCGCGGAGCGGCGGTCACGCACCCCTGGTGGACGCCGTGGAACGGCGGCATCGCCGACGCCGCCGCGGCGGCCCCGGCAGACGGCGGGGGAGAGGCGCCTCCCGCCGCCAGCCCGGCCCCCGCGAGGGCCGCTCCGCGCAGGAAACCCCGCCGGCCCACCCCGCCGCCGTTCCCGCCCGTGCGCTCGGTCGCGCTCACACCGTCCTCCGCGGGTCGCACAGCGTGGCCACCGACGCCAGCCGCTCCAGCAGATCGCCCACGACCGCGTCCGTCCGCAGCCGCTGCGCCCGGGTCAGCCCGCTCAGCGGGGTCCACCGCCCGCCGTGCCGGAACCCGTCCAGCACGCCCTGCGCGCGGTCCATCCGCTGCTCCAGCTCCGAAAGCCCGGCGTACCGGCCGGTCAGCAGCGGGTGCAGTACGGACAGCACTCGGCGGGTGCCGTCCAGGTTGGCGCGGGCGGTCGCCAGGCTGCTCCCGCTGCCGTAGTCGGTGCGCCCGGTCAGCTCGAACTGCACGGTGTCCTCCAGGATCTCGTGGGCCCGCAGCCCGAGCTGGGCCGGGTCCATCCGGGCCTGCGCCCACTCGTCGCGCAGGGCGGTCACAGCCGAGGCCAGTGCGGCCGTCGGGGCGCGCAGCGCGGCCGCCGACTCGCCGTGCCACAGCCCGTACTCGACGCGGTGGAAGCCGGTGAAGTCCTTGTCCCGCACACCGCCCGGCAGCCCGGCGTCCGTACCGTCGATCCGGTCGCCGGACGCACCGAAGGCGTCGTAGGCCGCACCGAGCCGCTCGTACTCCAGGTGCGCCGGAAGCCAGGCCGTGCGCGCCGCCGGCAGATCGCCCCGCTCGACGGCGTCCCGCAACACCGCCGTCAACCGCACCACCTCGCCGAGGCCCTGCCCGACCCACTTCTGGTAGGCGAGCGTCGGCGGGATCAGATCGTGCCGGCTGACGGGCGCCGCGGCCGGGCCGCGCCGCCCCGTCGCCACCCGGACCGAGGGCCCGGTGACGGCGTCGGCGTCGTCGGGCACGCACAGGAACGCGTAGGTGCCCCTGCCGAGGCGGACGGTGAGGGAGCGGGTGGTGCCGGGGCCGATCCCCTCCACCTCGCCGAACACCGCCCGGCTGGCCGGATCCTCCAGATACACCTCGGCCGCCCCGTCGGAGGTGTTGTGCAACTCGAAGACCTGCATCCCCGGTACCGGGTCGGTCCAGCCGCGCCCGCAACGGCTCGGCGACACCTCGACCGTGGTGTGCGGAAGCCCGCCGGCCGCGGCCGGCGCCCGGTGGCGCAGCGCGAGGGCGGCAAGCGCGGCCCCCACGAGGACCAGGGCGAGCAGCAGGCCTCCGCCCGCCCGCAGACGGGCCGACCGCGAACCGAGGCCGGACAACGGCATGGCGGGGCCTCCTGAAGGGTGCGTGGGGACGGGCGTGCCGTGACCCCCGGGAACCGGAACCCGAGTGGCGCGCCGGGATCATGCTAGGCAGCGCCGGAGGCCCGGGCATCCCTCCGGCCGCCGGTACGCCGAGAATTCCCCCCGGGTTCACCACCCGGTTCCCGGAGACCGCCTGCGCGACTCCGGCCGGCAGCGGTGCCACCTGCCGGCGGTCGGCTGTCTCCGGTCCGGGCCCGCCCGTCCATGCGAGCCCCGGCGGGCCGGAGCGCAGTCCTGCTCGGCCGGTGCCCGGAGCGCGGCCCCGGGCCGCCAGTCGGACGGCCGCGGAGATGCCCGCGTGGCGAAGCTCCCGACCTGCCCGCTCTCTCCGGTCGAGCGTCACTCCGAACCACGGAGGCCGGCCCGGCGGCGGGCGGCTCTCAGAACTTGCCGCTGTTGTTCGCCTCGGCGGGGGAGGGGACGGGGTCCGCCACGTCCCAGTGCTCGACGATCAGACCGTCCCGGAGCCGGAAGATGTCGAACACGGCCATGGGAGTGCCGGCCTGGTCGACCTCGCTGAGGGTGACGACGAAGTTTCCCTGGCCGATCAGCCGGTGCACCTTCGTGTACGTCAGTCGCTCGCCCTCGGCGGTGAGCCGGCCGACGTACGCGGTGAAGCCGTCGATGCCGTCCGCGACCTCGGGGCTGTGCTGTACGTACGATTCCCGCGAGATGAACTCGGCAGCACGCTCGATCCGTCCGTCCTGGAGGACCGCGGAGACGAAGCCGGCGACCTTCTGCTTGTTCTCGTCCGTGCGGTCGAGATCGGCGACCTCGGTCGCGCCGTCGGTCTGGGTGTGACC
This sequence comes from Streptomyces sp. MS06, assembly GCF_047200655.1. Taxonomy (NCBI): domain Bacteria; kingdom Bacillati; phylum Actinomycetota; class Actinomycetes; order Kitasatosporales; family Streptomycetaceae; genus Streptomyces; species Streptomyces sp. MS06. The sequence continues at coordinate 8,137 of NZ_JBJZOJ010000005.1, read as the reverse complement.
CGACGGGCTGGTCAGTCCGCCGGGGGTGATCGTGTCCCAGTGTTCGACGATGCGGGCGTCGTCGTCGGTGTCGAACAGGTCTGCGGTCACCCAGTGCGTCGTGCCCCCCAGCGTCTGTTGCACATGGAGGAAGACGTACCGGCCGTCCTCGATCGCGCGCACCACCTCGATGTCACGTCGAGGGTTGCGGGCGAGGAAGGGTTCGAAGAAGGCGAGGAATCCCTCCTTGCCGTCGGCCACTCCCGTGCTGTGCTGCGTGTACCGGTCCCCGGTGTATCGATCGAGGGCCTCGCGTGCCCTGCCGTCGCGGATGCCTTCAAGGTACAGGCCGCGTGCGTTGTCCATTCTCGCCGTCATACGACCATGCTCGCAGAGCCGTTCCGTTGCGGGCGTTCGCCGGCCCGGGGCACGGCGGCAGCCCCCGCATGGGCACACCGCAGGTCAGTGGGCCCCGGCGGGCAGGGCCGCGGCGAAAACCCCGGGTGCCGGCAGGGGGGCGCGCGATACGTTGAGTGGGCGCGCCGAAGCAGCGGCGCGCTCCCGCAGCCGCCCGACCGTCGCGCAGTCCGCGCCGGTGCGCCGACGCGCGCCCCGTATCGGGGTCCGGAGCGTGCACGCGGGTCGGCACTCGTTCCGAGGGTTTCCACCGTGTTCCTGACCGTCACCACCACCGGCACACCCCAGCAACCGGCCACCGACCTCGGGTTCCTGCTGCACAAGCACCCCGACAAGGCCCAGGCCTTCTCGACCTCCTACGGCACCGCGCACGTCCTCTACCCCGAGGCGGACGAGCAGCGCTGCACGGCGGCGCTGCTGCTGGAGGTCGACCCGGAGGCGCTGGTGCGGCGGGGAAAGGGGAAGGGGCGGGGAGGTGCGCCCGACGCGGCCCTCGCCCAGTACGTCAACGACCGGCCCTACGCGGCCTCCTCGCTGCTGGCCGTCGCGCTCAGCCGGGTCTTCGCGACCGCCATGAAGGGCCACTGCGCCTCCCGTCCGGAGCGTGCCGCCCGGCCGCTGCCGCTGCGCATCGAGGTGCCCGCGCTGCCCGCACGCGGCGGACCGGACCTCGTGCGCCGGCTGTTCGCGCCGCTCGGCTGGCAGGTCACCGCCGAACCGGTACCGCTGGACACCGAGTTCCCCCAGTGGGGCGCGTCCCGCTACGTGCACCTGGTCCTGGAGTCGGAGGCGCTGGTCCTCGCCGAGGCGCTGCGCCACCTGTACGTCCTGCTGCCCGTACTCGACGACGCCAAGCACTACTGGGTCTCGTCCGAGGAGGTCGACAAGCTGCTGCGCGCCGGGGAGGGCTGGCTGCCCGGGCACCCGGACCGGCAGCTCATCACCAGCCGGTACCTGGCGCGGCGCTGGTCGCTGACGCGGGAGGCCACGGAGCGGCTCGAACTCGTGCGGCTGGCGGAGACCGACGACAGCGCCGTCGAGGAGATCGACAACGCCGTCGAGGAGATCGACAACGCCGTCGAGGCGGACACCGGCGGTGAGGACGGGAACGCCGTCGCCGGTGGGGCCGGGACTCCCGTGGGCGGGGGTCCCGGGACCGCGGTCGAGGCCGAGACCTCCGCCGTTGGTGAGGCCGGGACCGCCGGACGGACCGGGACCACCGGCGGGACCGGGAGCGAAGCGGAGACCGGGACCGAAGCAGAGGCCGGGACCGGCGGTGGGCAGCGGCCGGTTTCGCTGGCCGTGCAGCGCCGTGCGGCGATCGTCGCCGCCCTGCACGAGTCCGGGGCCGCGCGCGTCCTGGACCTCGGCTGCGGGCAGGGACAGCTGGTGCAGGAACTGCTGGGGGACCCGCGGTTCACCGAGATCGTCGGTGTGGACGTGTCGCAGCGGGCGCTGGCCGTCGCCTCCCGGCGGCTGCGGCTGGACCGGCTCGGGGAGCGGCAGTCCGCGCGGGTCCGGCTGGTGCAGGGCTCGCTCGCGTACACCGACAGCCGGCTCCGGGACTACGACGCCGCGGTGCTCAGCGAGGTCGTCGAGCACGTCGACCTGCCCCGGCTGCCCGCCCTGGAGTACGCGGTGTTCGGCGCGGCGCGACCCCGCACCGTCCTGGTGACCACCCCCAACGCCGAGTACAACGTCCGCTGGGAGACCCTCCCGGCCGGCCGATTCCGGCACCGTGACCACCGATTCGAGTTCGACCGCGCGGAGTTCCGCGCCTGGGCCGCGGCCGTCGCCGAACGGTACGGCTACGAGGTCGAGTTCCGGCCGGTGGGGCCCGACGACCCGGAGGTCGGCCCACCGACCCAGATGGCGGTGTTCGGCCTCGGCGCAACACCTGAGAAGAAGCTCGACGCAACACCGGAGAAGAAGAAGGAGGCGGAGGCGGCATGACTGGAACACCGGAGCAGGGGCGCGTCCTGCCCGTCACCGACCTCAGCCTGGTCGTCCTGATCGGCGCCACCGGCTCGGGCAAGTCCACTTTCGCCCGGCGCCACTTCAAGCCCACCGAGGTGATCTCCTCCGACTTCTGCCGCGGCCTGGTCGCCGACGACGAGAACGACCAGAGCGCGAGCGCCGACGCCTTCGACGTGCTCCACCACATCGCCGGGAAGCGGCTTGCGGCCGGCCGCCGCACCGTCGTCGACGCCACCAGCGTGCAGCAGGACGCCAGGCGCCCGCTGATCGACCTGGCGAGGCAGCACGACGTGCTGCCCATCGCGATCGTGCTCGACGTGCCGGAGGAGGTGTGCGCGGAGCGGAACGCGGGCCGGGCCGACCGGGCCGGCATGCCGAACCGGGTCGTCCGGCGCCATGTCCGCGAACTCCGGCGCTCCCTGCGCCACCTGGAACGCGAGGGGTTCCGGAAGGTGCACGTCCTGCGGGGTGCCGAGGAGGTCGCGCGCGCCACCGTCGCGACCGAGAAGCGGTACAACGACCTGACCCACCTCAGCGGGCCCTTCGACATCATCGGCGACGTGCACGGCTGCTCCGCCGAACTGGAGTCGCTGCTAGGCAAGCTGGGCTACGTGGACGGCGTCCACCCCGACGGCCGGACCGCCGTCTTCGTCGGCGACCTGGTCGACCGCGGGCCGGACAGCCCCGGGGTGCTGCGGCGCGTGATGGCGATGGTCGCGGCGGGCGACGCGTTGTGCGTGCCCGGCAACCACGAGAACAAGTTCGGCCGGTACCTCAAGGGCCGCAAGGTCACGCAGACCCACGGACTGGCCGAGACGGTCGCGCAGATGGGGCAGGAGAGCGAGGAGTTCAGGCGGCAGGTGCGGGAGTTCATCGACGGGCTGGTCAGCCACTACGTGCTGGACGGCGGCCGGCTCGTGGTCTGCCACGCCGGCCTGCCCGAGAAGTACCACGGCCGCACCTCCGGCCGGGTCCGCTCCCACGCGCTCTACGGCGACACCACCGGCGAGACCGACGAGTTCGGGCTGCCGGTCCGCTACCCGTGGGCGGAGGACTACCGCGGTCGCGCGGCCGTCGTCTACGGGCACACCCCGGTCCCGGAGGCCGCCTGGCTCAACAACACCCTCTGCCTGGACACCGGTGCCGTCTTCGGCGGCAGGCTGACCGCCCTGCGCTGGCCGGAGCGGGAGCTGGTCGACGTACCCGCCGCCCGCGTGTGGTACGAGCCGGCCAGACCGCTTGCCTCCGCGGCGCCCGGTGGGCACGACGGGCGGCCGCTCGACCTGGCGGACGTGCAGGGCCGCCGGGGCGTGGAGACCCGGCACGCCGGCCGGGTGGCGATCCGCGAGCAGAACGCGGCCGCCGCCCTGGAGGTGATGAGCCGCTTCGCGATCGCCCCGGGCCTGCTGCCCTACCTGCCGCCGACCATGGCGCCGACCCCGGCCGGCCGTACGGAGGGCTACCTGGAGCACCCGGTGGACGCGTTCGCCCAGTACCGGGAGGACGGCGTCGAGCGGGTGGTGTGCCAGGAGAAGCACATGGGGTCCCGGGCGGTGGCGCTGGTGTGCCGGGACGCCGGGGTCGCCGCCCGGCGGTTCGGCGGCGGGGCCGCGCCCCGGACCGGCGGGGACGCCGGCGGCGACGGGCCCACCGGGTCCCTGTACACCCGCACCGGACGGCCGTTCTTCGACGACCCCGCCGTGACCGAGGACGTCCTCGGACGGCTGCGGTCGGCGGCCGACGCTGCCGGACTGTGGGAGGAACTGGACACCGACTGGCTGCTGCTGGACGCGGAGCTGATGCCCTGGTCGCTGAAGGCCTCCGGGCTGCTGCGCACCCAGTACGCGGCCGTGGGCGCCGCGTCCGGGGCGGTGTTCCCCGGCGCGCTCGCCGCGCTGCGGGGGGCCGCGGAGCGCGGAGTGGACGTGGCCGGGCTGCTGGACCGGCAGCGGGACCGTGCCGCGGACGCAGCCGCGTTCACCGCCGCCTACCGGCGCTACTGCTGGACCACCGAGGGCCTGGACGGCGTGCGGCTGGCCCCGTTCCAGTTGCTGGCCGTCCAGGGGCGGAGCCTCGCCGGGCTGGCGCACGACCGGCAGCTGGCGCTGCTGGACCGCCTCGTCGAGCACGACGCCACGGGGCTGCTGCGGACGACCCGCCGCCTGTACGTCGACACCGGCGACCCCGAGTCGGTGCGGGCCGGCGTCGACTGGTGGCGGGAGATGACCGGCCGGGGCGGTGAGGGGATGGTGGTCAAGCCGATCGGTGCGCTGGTCCGGGACGCCCGGGGCCGGCTGGTGCAGCCGGGCCTGAAGTGCCGGGGCCGCGAGTACCTGCGGATCGTCTACGGCCCGGAGTACACCCGGCCGGACCGCCTCGACCGGCTGCGGCAGCGGTTCCTGAACCACAAGCGGTCGCTGGCGATCCGCGAGTACGCCCTGGGGCTGGAGGCGCTGGACCGGCTCGCCGAGGGGGAGCCCCTGTGGCGGGTCCACGAGGCCGTCTTCGGTGTCCTGGCGCTGGAGTCGGAGCCGGTGGACCCGCGGCTGTGACGGACCCGTCCGGCCTGCCCCCGGGGCGGGCCGGACGGGGTCCACGCAGCCCCCTGCTGTCGTCGATGGGACGAAAATCGGGGCCGGGGAAACGTGCGAGTCGCGGGTCAAGGGGCCCGCCTGTGGTCAGGATGGAGGCATGGGATTCCATGTCGACTCAGAGGCCGGGCGGCTGCGCCGGGTGATCCTCCACCGGCCCGACCTCGAGCTCAAAAGGCTCACCCCCAGCAACAAGGACACCCTCCTCTTCGACGACGTGCTCTGGGTGCGTCGGGCCCGCGCCGAGCACGACGGCTTCGCGGACGTGCTGCGCGACCGCGGGGTCGCCGTGCACCTCTTCGGCGACCTGCTCGCCGAGACGCTCGACGACCCGGCGGCGCGGGAGCTGGTCCTGGACCGGGTGTTCGACGAGAAGGAGTACGGGCCGCTCGCCACCGACCACCTGCGCGCCGCCTTCGAGACCCTGCCCGCGGGGGAACTCGCCGAGGCCCTGGTCGGCGGGATGACCAAACGGGAGTTCCTGGACTCCCACGCGGAGCCCGTCTCGGTCCGCTTCCACGTCATGGAGCTGGACGACTTCCTGCTGGGTCCGCTGCCCAACCACCTCTTCACCCGGGACACCTCCGCCTGGATCTACGACGGCGTGTCCATCAACGCCATGCGGTGGCCCGCGCGGCAGCGGGAGACCGTGCACTTTGAGGCGATCTACCGGCATCATCCGCTGTTCCGGGCGGAGTCGTTCCATCTCTGGTCGGAGGGGCAGGAGGACTACCCCTCCACCATCGAGGGCGGCGACGTGCTGGTGATCGGCAACGGCGCGGTGCTCATCGGCATGAGCGAGCGCACCACCCCCCAGGCCGTGGAGATGCTCGCGCACAAGCTGTTCGCGGCCGGATCGGCGCGGACCATCGTGGCCCTCGACATGCCCAAGCGCCGGGCGCTGATGCACCTCGACACCGTGATGACCATGGTGGACCGGGACGTCTTCACCCAGTACGCGGGGCTCGGCATGCTGCGCTCCTACACCATCGAGCCGGGGGCCGCGGACAACGAGTTGAAGGTCACCGACCATCCGCCGGAGCACATGCACCGGGCGATCGCCGCCGCGCTGGGCCTCAGCGAGATCCGCGTGCTGACCGCCACCCAGGACGTGCACGCCGCCGAGCGCGAGCAGTGGGACGACGGCTGCAACGTGCTGGCCGTGGAGCCCGGCGTCGTCGTCGCCTACGAGCGCAACGCCACCACCAACACGCATCTGCGCAAGCAGGGCATCGAGGTGATCGAGATCCCGGGCAGCGAGCTGGGCCGGGGGCGGGGCGGTCCGCGCTGCATGAGCTGCCCCGTGGAGCGGGAGCCGGTGTAGCGGGAACCGGTGCGGTGCGCGGTGGTGCGGTGCGCGGTGGTGCGGTGGGAGGTGGTGGTGCGGCGGGAGGCGGTGCGGCGGGAGGCGGTGCGGCGGGACCGGGGAGCTGTATATAAATGCTAAGCATCGTATAGACTTCCACGGTCCTTCCGCCACCGTTCTCTGGAGAGCCCCCATGGCGACTGTCCCGACCGCCCTCGCCGGCCGCCACTTCCTCAAGGAGCTGGACCTCACCGAGGGGGAGTTCCGCGGCCTGGTCGAACTGGCCGCCGAGCTGAAGGCCGCCAAGAAGGCCGGGACCGAGGAGCAGTACCTGCGGGGCAGGAACATCGCGCTGATCTTCGAGAAGACCTCGACGCGCACCCGTTGCGCGTTCGAGGTCGCCGCCGCCGATCAGGGCGCCCACACCACCTACCTCGACCCGGCCGGATCCCAGATCGGGCACAAGGAGTCCGTGAAGGACACGGCACGAGTCCTCGGGCGGATGTTCGACGGTATCCAGTACCGCGGCGACAGCCAGGAGAAGGTCGAGGAACTGGCCGCTCACGCCGGCGTCCCCGTCTACAACGGTCTCACCGACGACTGGCACCCCACCCAGATGCTCGCCGACGTGCTCACCATGGTGGAGCACGGCGCCGAGCCGCCCGAGCGGACCGCCTTCGCCTACCTCGGCGACGCCCGCTTCAACATGGGCAACTCCTACCTGGTCACCGGCGCCCTGCTCGGCATGGACGTGCGGATCGTCGCCCCGAAGTCCTACTGGCCGGCCCGGGAGGTCGTCGACCGTGCCCATCGGCTCGCCGAACGCAGCGGCGCCCGCATCACCCTCACCGAATCCGTGTCCGACGGGGTCCGGGGCGCCGACTTCGTCGCCACCGACGTGTGGGTCTCCATGGGCGAGCCCAAGGAGGTCTGGGACGAGCGGATCACCGCCCTCGCCCCGTACGCCGTGACCATGGACGTACTGCGCGCCACCGGCAAGCCGGACGTGAGGTTCCTGCACTGCCTGCCGGCCTTCCACGACCTCGGCACCAGGGTCGGACGGGAGGTCCACGCCACCCACGGCCTGGAGTCCCTGGAGGTCACCGACGAGGTCTTCGAGTCCGCCCACTCGGTCGTGTTCGACCAGGCGGAGAACCGTCTGCACACCATCAAGGCGGTACTGGTGGCCACCCTGGCCTGACCGGCGGTGCGCCCCACCGGCACCGCCCGGACAGGGCGGTGCCCGGCGAGCGAGCGCGGCCGGGCGCGCCGGTGCGCCCGGAGCCGGGCTCACTCCCGGTGGCCGAGCCGGACCATGCCGGCCGTGAGGGTCGTCCCGTCCGCGGGGTCGAGCAGGATGAACGCGCCCGTGTCACGGGAGACCGCGTAGTCGTCCAGGGCCAGCGGCTCGGCCGTGCGCAGCACGATCCGGCCCAGCCCGTTCACGGTCAGTTCGGAGCCGCCGTCGAGGTCCCGCACGATCGCCCGGACCGTCCGGGTGGTGTGCTTCAGCAGCACCCGGTCGCCGATCCGCAGCGGACGGTCCGCCAGGTGGCACACGTCCGCCCGCACGTCCTGCGTCAGCACGGGCGCGTCGACCCCGGTCGTGATCATGTCGCCGCGGGAGACGTCCCGCTCGTCGGCCAGGAGCACCCCGATCGACTGGGGCGCGCGTACCGAGGCCGCCTCGGTGCCGAGCACCGTCAGACCGGCCACCCGCGAGGTCTGCCCCGACGGGTGGACGATCACCCGGTCCCCCACCCCCAGCGTCCCGGAGACCAGCCGGCCCGCGTAGTGCCGGTCCTCGCCGTGCCGGATGACGTACTGCACCGGGAAGCGGACGGGCGCTCCCGCCGGGTCGCCGCCC